>JBIOWO010000133.1:0-11535 GCA_044868555.1 Lacipirellulaceae bacterium
ATGATCTTGTCGTCCCAACCCTCGTCGCAGCCCACGTCCCATGTCGTGTCGACGAAATCCCGCGTCAGCCAGTCGGGCGGCGGCACGCGGTCGTCGATGAGCACGTACACGTTGGCCGGCTGGCCGATGCCGACCGCGATCTGGATCTCGGTGGTGATCTTGTCGTCATTGTAAGTCATCACGTAGTCGCCACCCACCAAAAAGGCCGGTAGTTTTCGGACATCGACGCCGTTCCACTCGTGCAGCCGATCGACGTAAGCGCGGCAGTCTTCCTTGAACCCGTGGGGAATGACGCGATAGTATTTGGCTGTTTCCAGCGAACGGACGTTATCGGTGACCGACGTAATCAGGCGGTTTTCCGCCGCGCCGACGAAGTGCATCTGCGGCGGCTCCAGGAAATCGGCACGCTGGACCGTGGTAATTCGGCTCAACTGCCCCGCGCGGTCGACGCTGAGAGCTTCCCCCGATTCCAGCCGGCGGCGGGGCGGCGTGTCGCCACCGGTTCCCACCACGTCCAGGTCGACCTTGCCCTCGTAAACCACCACCGACGTGTGGCTATCCCCGTCGACGGAAATGCCGAACGCCGTCCCGCGGTCGGTCACCTGGGCGTGCGGCGTATCGATCCGCAAGCCGATCGCCCCCGGACCCACCCGCGCGGCCAGCTTACCCTGGCGGGCGAACACGTTCTGCACCGAGATGAACTGCACGTCGGCCGGCCCCTCAATCAGCAATTCCGCGCCATTGGCCAGAAACAGGTTGACCCAGCCGGACTTGAATTTCAGCGTGTCGCCGGGCGTCACCAGCGACCATTCGCCGAACTGCGTTGCGCCCTCCGCCCAGGCGACATTGGAAACCTCCACGACTCGCGCCGAATCGGCGCTCGCCGCCTGGACGGGAGCTGACTCCGGAGAAGTGAATCGTGATCTCTGTTGAATGGCCAACGTTGCGACCAACAAGCCGCAAGTGATCGCCAGCACGGCGAGCCACGACCGCGGCGGGCGCCGGGCCGACGACAAAGTGGATGCAGTCTGTTTGTCGCCGGCGGCGGGCTCCTCGGCCGGCAAATCCGCGGAGCTTGACAGGGCGGACGACGCGGTTTCTTTGGCGGCGGCCGCGTCGAGCAAAGTTAGCGTGTCGTCGACGATCCGCAGGTACCACAGGATCGCCTGCGGATTATCGGCCAGCAGCCGCTCGAGTCGCGCACGTTCTTCAGACGTGACGTCCCCCCGCTGGCAAGCGAGCGTCAGATCGAGCACTTCAGTAATGAGTTCAGAATCGTCCATCTACTCTCACAATGAAAAAGGGGACAGGTCCATTTTTCGCGGTCAGGTCTGTGAATCGGGCAAACGCGTTCGAAAAATGGACCAGTCCCCTTTTCGTTACCTCGATTCCGCCTGCAGGGTTCGCTGTACACATTCCAACAAGATTTTGCGGATGCGAAACAACGATTGCCGCAACGCGTTGGGAGTCAGCGACAGGTTCTTCGCAATCGTTTCGCTCGTTTGTCGGGCCGACGAATAATAGGATGTCACCAGGTCGCGCTTGCGACCTTCCAATTTGTCGAGGCATCGGAGCAGCGCGTCGCGACGGTCGCCGGCCTGCCCGAGGTGCGCTTCGAATTGATCGCTCACCGCCTCCAGTATCCGCTCAGTAAAAAACTCCCGCTGCCGACTTTTCTCCTTGCGATAGGCGAGCACCAGGTAGTACGCTATGGCTCGCGCCCAGGCGTCGAACGGCCTCTCCACATCATACTGATCGAACTGCTGCCAGATGCGAATCCGGACGCGCTGCATGATCTCTTCAGCATCCTGCCAGTTGGGAGCGAGCGAATACACATAGGCAAACAAGCTGCGCTCGTGCGCCCCGAGCAGTTGCAAAAACTGCTCCGTCTTCGGGCCGCGGTCGCCAATTGGGCCATCGCCCATGTCCGGTCGCTCGGCTCCTGCAGCACTCACCCGCCATCCCTCCGCGCTGTGACAATCTGCCGCCGGTGGAGACACTCCAACGCTTTTACAGGTAAGCACGGAAAAGGCCCAGAGTTACGAGGATTTTGCCGATAAAATGCGACTTTCCCTGGCTTCATGGATGTCGCCCGATTCGAGGCTGGCCGGAAATGTGCTGCCTCACCGCCACGGCGTAACATATCGCTTCTCGCCGCTAATCCTCTCGATTGGCCATGCGGTTGAGCACGGAGTAAGTGTTGGCTCGAACTGCTGACGTTTGCTAGAGTAAAAACTGATTCGGGACCCACTTTCAAGTGGTGGTTGGTCCGGTTGGCATCACGTCCCTTGCCGGGTCGTGACGGAGGCGCTGCGGCCATCTTGATTCGACTTGAGGACCAATCTCATGGCGGTGCGTGCAGGTTTGCACGCGTCGGCCCTTAAACGGCGGCCGGCGCGCAGGCTTTCATTTGAACGGCTCGAGGACCGACGCCTCCTGAGCCTCACCCATCTGTACACATTCAACGACGGCCTGGCCAACGACTGGATCGGCTCGGCCCACGGCACGCTATTCAACGGCGCCGTAGCGACCGGCGGCCAACTCGTGCTGTCCAACGTCGGCGTCACCAGTGGCCAGACATCGGTCGTGCAACACGTGCGTCTGCCGGCCAATGTGCTTGGCAGCGGCGACGCGACCGTCGAAGTCTGGTACACCGCGGCCAATTCGCCCAACTGGGCACGCGTGTTCGACATCGGCAATCAGAGCGGCGCAAACGGCGACAGTTACCTGTTCTTTTCGCCGCAGTCATCATTCGACGATTCGCGGGCCGTGCTGCATCCGAGCGGTTCAACAGAGCGCGTCGCCGGCGGCCTGACGACCGACGACGGCACACAGCACATGGCGACGATTGTCATCGATTCGGCCGCCAACGCGTTCCGGCTGTATGTCGACGGCGCAGAGGTCGGCAGCACGCCGCTGGGTGGCGCGAGTGCCGGTTCCGTGAACGACTCTTTGGCGTATCTGGGCCGGTCGCTCTTTAATGCCGATCCCGGATTCACCGGCTCCATCAACGAACTGCGGATTTTCGACAACGCGCTCGATGCCGCGACGATCGCCGCTGACTCAGCCGCGGGGCCCTCCACTGCTGCCAAATCGCCGCTCATGCGGCAAATGGAGTATCTCGATCGCGGCCTGGTCGTCGTCCGCCGGTCGACGACGCAGGCGTACATAGGTTGGCGCTTGTTGGGAACCGATCCGGCCGGCATCGCGTTTAACCTCTACCGCTCAGCCAACGGCGGCGCCGCGGTGAAGCTTAATCCGTCTCCTCTCACGCAAACCACCGACTTCGTCGACTCGACGATCAACTTCAGTCAATCCAACGCGTACTTTATCCGGCCGGTGATCGGCGGCGTGGAACAAGTGGCGAGCAAGTCGTTCACGCTGGGCGTGAACGCACCGACGCAGCAGTACCTCAACGTGCCCATTCAGCCGCCGCCGGGCGCGACCGTTCAGTTGCCGCCCGGAGTTGCCGGTGACCCGGGTTCGCATGACTACACGTACAACGCCAATGACGCCAGCGTCGGCGACTTGGACGGCGACGGGCAGTACGAAATCATCTTGAAATGGGACCCATTTAATCCTGAGGACATTGACGACCCGGATAACAATCCTCCGCGGGTCGGTGAAGGAAGCTCGAAAGACAATTCCCAGTCCGGCTTTACCGGCAACGTGTTCGTCGACGCGTACCGGCTCGACGGCACACGCCTGTGGCGGATTGATCTGGGGCGGAATATCCGTGCCGGCGCGCATTACACACAGATGATCGTCTACGACCTTGACGGCGATGGGAAAGCGGAAGTTGTCATGAAGACGGCCGAGGCCACGGTCGACGGCGTCGGCACGGTCATTGGAAATATCAACGCCGACTATCGCAACTCATCCGGCTACGTTCTCTCCGGCCCGGAATACCTGACGGTCTTCAACGGCCTCACTGGCGCCATCATCGACTCGATCCCGTTTGAGCCGGCGCGCGGCACTGTTTCGTCGTGGGGCGATAGTTATGGGAATCGAGTCGATCGCTTTCAGGCGAACGTATCGTACTTGGACGGGGTGCATCCGAGCATGGTGTGGGCCCGCGGCTACGCCGGCCCGCAGTCTGGGTTCAGCGCTCGAAACGAAGTGGCTGCCTACGACTACCGCGATGGCGAATTGTCGGTGCGGTGGATTTTTAAGGCGGCCACCAACGGCCAGAACCCCAGCTACGTCGGACAGACGGCGCATAGCACGACCGTCGGGGATGTGGATGGTGACGGAAAGGACGAGGTCACCACAGGCGGCGCGGCGCTCGATGACAATGGCAGCCTCCTTTACAACACGGGGCGCGGCCATGGCGACGCACTCCATCTTTCGGACATGCTTCCCTCGCGTCCCGGCCTGGAAATCTTTATGCCCCATGAATCGCCGGGCAGCTACGGCAACGCCGGAGGCGAGTTCCGCGACGCCCGAACCGGCGCATTGATCTTCGGCATTCCGGCGACCAACGACGTTGGTCGTGGCAATGCTTTCGACATCGATCCGAATTACCCGGGATACGAAATGTGGGCGACCACCGATGATCCGGAGGGCGACCCGCGCATGATCTACAGCGCTGAGGGTGCGGCCATTTACGCCACGCCGGGCAACATGTTCTACAATTTCGGCGTATGGTGGGATGCCGATCTGCTCCGCGAGTTGGAGGACGGTACGACGATCAGCGATTGGAATTACACGACTCACGGCCGTTCCAATTACGACCTCAATCCCGCCACGTCCGGCACGCAATCGGCGCCGAATGCCTCGTCAAACAATGGCTCAAAGAGTACGCCGTCTTTGAGCGCCGATATTCTCGGAGACTGGCGCGAGGAAGTCATTTGGCGCCGCTCGGACAACACCGCATTCGAGATTTTTACAACGACGATCGCCGCCACCAACCGCTTTTTCACACTGATGCACGATTCGCAGTATCGGCAGGCGATCGCCTGGCAGAATTCGGGATACAACCAGCCGCCGCATCCAAGCTTCTTCCTCGGCGCCGGCATGACTGTGCCGACGACACCGCAGATCTACACAGTGCAATACAACCGGATCCCGGGTGACTACAATGGCGACGAACAAGTCGATACGGCTGACTACGTCCTGTGGCGGAATACGCTCAACAGCACGACGGATTTGCGGGCCGATGGCGATGGCGATCACATCATCGGTCAGGGCGACTACGGTGTGTGGACGGCGAATTTTGGCGAAGTTGATTTGCCCGCACCGACCCTGACCAACGCCGCAGGTCCATCCGCGTCGACGCTGTCCCCGCCGCCGGCGTCTGGTTCGTCCATCGCCCTAGTCACTGAGCTTACTCCGCAGGAATCCACCGGCCCGCTCGGCCGCGCGATTTCTCAGGCCCTGGTCATCCAGGCGACGCTGACCGACCTTGCGCTCATTCTATTGGCCGATGCTCCGACGACCCGTACTGCCGACATACAGGGAGGCAGCGCCATTTCCGGTGAGGATGGAAGCAACTCCGCCGGACCGGTTTTCGAGTCATTTGATGACGTCTTCACCGGCTACGCAGTGGACAATTCCGTTGTCAGCCGCGTTCGCTAATCGACCTGCGGGGGCTTCAAGCACAATCGCATCAAGCCGTCTCGTTCCAAAGGGCGGAAGCGCGCAGCTATTTCGCCCGACGCGCGAAACGATTTCACGTAATAGCTGCCCGTCGCGACGACCGGTCGACTGATTTCATCAGCCGCAGGGCGCAAACCCGCGGTTTTGAAACGGGTTCGACAAAAGGGTGAGTCTGTCGGGGCGTGAATTTGTTGGCGATGGCTGGATCGTCGGCCAAACCGCCGATTAGAATAGGCGCCCGTCGCCGCCCGCCAGTGTCGCGGAAACGCGTTTCCCACGTGCCTTCGATTCGAGGCGGTGACTTAGCATAGGACGGATTGCATGGGAGGCAGTATTCGAAAATCAATGCCAACATTCATCAATGTCATTCGCTGCGTGGCACCCGCTCTGTTCCTTGCGACCGTCGTCGCGTTTGCGCGCCCGGTCCCGGCTGAGGAAAGTCGCGGGCCATCGGCGGCGCGGGCGCTTTCTTCGTACGATGGGCAGGTCGACAAACTTCTTTCGCAGATGACTCTGGCCGAGAAGATCGGTCAAATGACGCAGCCCGAAGTGACCGGCCTGCGCGACGTGCAGGACATCACAACTCTCAGCCTGGGGTCGGTGCTGAGCGGTGGGGCGGCGGATCCGAAAGCGGGGAATGGCGTCGTAGCGTGGACCGATACATACGACACGTGCCAGGCGGCCGCGCTACGCAGTCGGCTCGGTGTCCCCCTGCTCTACGGCATCGACGCCGTCCATGGCCATAACAACGTGCTCGGCGGCGTGATCTTTCCGCACAATATCGGGCTGGGTTGCGCCAACGATCCGCAGCTGGTGGAGGACATTGCCCGGATTACCGCGCTGGAAGTCCGCGCCACAGGCATCAACTGGTCATTTGCGCCCTGTGTCACTGTGCCGCGCGATGAACGCTGGGGTCGCACCTACGAGGGGTACTCGGAAAACCCAGCGGTCGTCGCCGAGCTGGGAGCATCAGCGGTGCGCGGGCTGCAGGGGCCGGCCCTTAACGATCCGCTGCGAGTGCTCGCCTGTGCCAAGCATTTCGTCGGCGATGGCGGAACGTCGGCAGAATTGCAGTCCGGCTCATCGCCGGGCGGCCGCAATCGCAGTCGCGTCCGCATCGATCAGGGCAACACACAATGCGACGAACAGACGCTGCGGCGATTATTTCTCCCGCCATACGTCACCTGCATTCGCGACGGCGTGGGCTCGATCATGCCCTCGTACAGCAGTTGGAACGGCGTCAAGTGCACCGGTAACAAGTACCTGTTGACGACCGTATTGAAGGAGGAGCTCGGCTTCAAAGGCTTTTTGATCTCCGATTACAACGCGATCGACCAGGTGGATCCCGATTTCAAGACGGCCATTCAGAAATCGATCAGCGCCGGAATCGACATGGCCATGGTGCCCGACAAATATCGTCAGTACATCCAACTATTGACCGAATTGGTGGACGAAGGCCGGGTCCCGCGCGAGCGAGTCGACGATGCAGTGCGTCGCATTCTCCGCGTCAAAGCGGCGATGGGCTTGCTGGACAATTCCGGCTCGCAACTGGCCGATCGCAGCCTGCAACGGCAGTTCGGTTCGGCCGAGCACCGCGCGGTCGCTCGCGATGCAGTGAGAAAGTCCATTGTGTTGCTGAAGGACGACAACAAAGTGCTGCCGATCTCCAAACGGGCGACACGAATTCTCGTCGCCGGGCGCGGCGCCGACGATCTCGGCATGCAATGTGGCGGCTGGACAATCGATTGGCAGGGAAAACATGGCAATGTGACCACTGGCGGCACCACGATTCTCGCCGCCATTCGTGACGCGGTAACCGATCAGACTGAGGTCCGCCATTCGATCGACGGCTCGGCAGCCGCTGGTGCCGACGTCGGAATCGTCGTGATTGGCGAAAACCCCTATGCAGAGGGAAACGGCGACAACGGTTCGCTGACGCTGACGGCCGAAGACCTGCAAACAGTGCGCAATTTGAAGCAGGCGAACATCCCGGTTGTGGTAATCTTGCTGGCGGGGCGACCGCTGGTAATCACCGACGTGCTGGACATGGCCGATGCCTTTGTCGTGGCGTGGTTGCCCGGCACGGAGGGCCAGGGAGTGGCCGACGTACTGTTCGGCGACTACAAACCAACGGGTAAGTTGTCGTTCACGTGGCCGCGCTCAGTCGATCAGTTGCCGATCAATCTTGGTGATGCAGCGTACGATCCATTATTTCCCTATGGATTCGGCTTGAGCTATTGACGTCGCCTGAGGATTCCGCTGCCGTATCGCTCTAAGAACCGGAAGTCGGACGACTTGCCGATGGGTCGCCGGTGGCAGGCGGCGCATGATCTGTTTTGGCCGGCGGCCCCAACAACTCGGTCAGCAATGGCCTCAGCCCATCGGCCCATACCTGATAACCTTTGTCCGACAAATGCAATTTGTCGACAGTCATTCCATCGAACAGTATCCCATCAGGATTGGCAAGCCGGTTATTTACGTTCAAGTAGAAAATCGTCTTCCCGTCAGCCAGCTTCGCCAGTTCGTCGTTGATCTGCCGAATTTCCGGCAGGACCGCGCGGTTGTCGTTGCGTGGGAAAATCGCAGTCAGGATGATTTTTGCCTTCGGCGCTTTCTCACGGCAGGTGGCAATCAATTCGCGAAAACCTTTAAGAATATCGACGACTTTCTCATCGTTGCCTGGCTGGTTTCCGACATTGTTCGTGCCGGCGAGGATCACAATGACTTTTGGGTTCACGCCGTCCAACTCGCCGTTCTGAATGCGCCATAACATGTTCTGGATGCCGTCGGCGCCCCAGCCGAAGTTAGCGGCATTCCAGCCGTAGAAGTTCTTCTTCCAGTTGGCCAGCATCTCCGACCACATCGGATCGGTGCACCCCCAGCGGCGCGTTATCGAGTCGCCGAGGAAGTACAGATCGATGTCGCCCGCCTTCGCCTTGGCGACGAGCTGCTCGTGCGCGAGGACCGAATTGGCATCGGTGCGCGGCGTCGCTACCGCGGCCGAATTGACGCGCGGCGCCGACGAATTCGACGGGGCGCCCTGGCCCAGTGCGATTTGCGCCACGGATGCAACCAGCGTTGCCACAAAGCCCGTGCCGGCAAGTGCGATGAAATTCTGCAGCGACACTCGATGCGCGTACTTGCTCACGAGTTCTCCAATTTTGCGGCCAGTGACACCGGGAGTTACGACTCAAATTCTAGTTGAATTACAATGACAATGGTAAAATACGCTTTGGCGCTGGCCGCTGTCAAACATCGTCGACCAACGAAGAAGTAACGGATCCGGGGCGATAATATGACGAACAGGTGCAATCCGCCACCGTGCGAAATGCGTAACGGAACGCCACGTGTAGGGATCATTGTCGCCACTGCTTGCGCGATTCTTGTACATATTTGCGCGATAGCATGTTGTCAGGACGTCAAAACGGACACGGTCCCGCATCCAGAATTACGCAAAGCTGGCCCAGTCACTCAGCTGTACGTGGATGGCCAACCATTTCTTGCATTGGGAGGTGAGTTGGGAAACTCGACAGCGTCGGATCTCGCTGTCCTCGACGGGGCACTAGAAAAGTGCCAGCGGATGAACCTCAATACGGTCATGCTCCCGGTCTACTGGGATTTGATTGAGCCGGAAGAGGACAAGTTTGATTTCACTCTGGTTCAAGGCGCGATTGATCGGGCGAGAGCCCGCAACTTGCGGCTTGTCCTTTTGTGGTTCGGCACGTGGAAGAACAGCATGTCGTGTTACGCGCCGAGCTGGGTGAAGAGGGACACGAATCGCTTTGAGCGGGTGAAGCAAAGTTCCGGCGAGACGGTAGAAATCATCAGCCCAGCTAGCACCGCTGCCAACGAGGCTGACGCCCGCGCGTTCTCAAGGCTGATGCGATGGACTCGAGAATACGACTCAAGCAAGCACACCGTCATCATGGTGCAGGTGGAGAACGAGATTGGAATGATTCCCGAGCCCAGGGACCATTCGGAGAAATCCAATCAGACGTACCGAAGTGAAGTTCCTGACGAACTCTTGTCCCTCGCAGCGAAGGAGGAACTGGGGCCTGAAGTCGGCGCACTCTGGGAGCAGGCCGGTCGCAAACGCCAAGGGACGTGGAGTGTTGTCTTCGGTCCTGAGCCCGCTGGCGAAGAGGTCTTCTCAGCCTGGCAGTTCGCCAATTACGTCGAGAAAATCGCGGCGGCGGGCAAGCGGGAGTATCCGCTGCCGATGTTCGCCAACGCAGCGCTCATCCGACCCGGATATCGGCCGGGCCAGTATCCCAGTGGGGGCCCGTTGCCGCACTTGATGGAAGTGTGGCGGGCGGGCGCGCCTTCGCTGGATCTGATCTGCCCAGACATTTACTTTCCGAATTTCATGGAGTGGTGCGAACGCTATGTTCGCAATAACAATCCACTGTTCGTCCCCGAGATGGCCCCCTCGATGCGCGCATCCGGCAATGCCGTTTACGCGGCAGCGCGATACGGTGCGATCGGCTTCGGGCCGTTCTCCATCGAGAATGTCTCAGACGAGAAAGCGCGACTAATCAGCAGCAGCAATGCGATATTGTCGGGACTGTCCGACCTTATCCTGAAGGCTCAGCAGAACGGAACGATCATCGGGTTGTCGCCTCAGGTCGCCTTTGATTGGACAATCGATAATCAGCCCCAGCGCGCCGAGCTGGGGAATACTATTTTCGAGGCGCGGTTTGATCGGCCAGCGGTTGAAGGTGAAACGAAAGTCACGACTTTGCCCACCTTCGGTCCGGGGCGATGGGAGGCGCCTCCGGGCGCGCCTCTCGGGTCCGTCATGATTCTTCAACTCTCGTCCGATGAGTTTGCGGTCGTGGGAATGGGCGTGACGGTTACCTTTTCGCCCGCCGACGGCAAAGGCAAAGTTGGGATCGATCGGGTGCAGGAAGGCCGCTTGGCCGACGGGACTTGGGTCGGCGGTCGCTGGCTCAACGGTGATCAAACTCACCAGGGCCGCCACGTACATCTCTACGACGGTCGCTGGACGGTGCAACGTGTCACGCTCTATCGATACTAGAGGCCGCCATTCACAGGCGCCTACGCCGACCAAAAACAAATCCGATCAGTAGCAAATGAATCGTCGCCGGCTCTGGAACCGCCGCGCCGGCGACGACAAAGGCGCCCGCGCCGAAACTATAAACCGTCCCGAAAGCCGACTTCCAAATGTCATAATCGCCATTGTCGATGACCAAGTTACCGTTGCCATCGGCCCGCAGATCGTCGGCCGAGCCAAGCGCTTGCCGCCAAAGGGTGTAATCTGCGGCATCGACGGTTCCATTGCCATCGTAATCGCCCGGCGCGACGACCAGTGAGTAGGCCGGCGTCCCCTTGAGAAGCGACAAGTCGAATGTCTGCCCACCGATCGTGATTTCGTAGTCGCCGTAGAAGCCAGTGAAGTCGATCGTGCCGTCGGAACCGACGGTCAAATTCTGCGTCGGCGTGGTCCAGGCGTTTAGCAGGTGAACCAAAGCCTGTCCCGAGGCGCGAAGATTCCAGTTGGCGTCCATGATCGTCGTATTGTCAGTTGTGGCCGGCGGCCAATGTTCCCATATTAAGAACGACGTGGCTTGTGGCGTGCCAAAAAACATCCGCAGGGATTCGTTATAGATTTGGGCCTCATTGAGTACGTCGACTTCGATGTACTTTCTCGCACGATCGCCATCGCTGCCGTCGCCGTCGCCGTCGCCGACGTAGTAGGCGATGCGGTTAGAAATCGCGGTCATCAAGCTGGCATTCGCGGGCCCCGAGATCGCCGGGTTCGACGACTGAGCGTTCGTGATCAGAGTATTTAGTCGTCCCTGAAAAATAGTCTGCTGGCCGCGTTGGTGTGATTTTCAGGTGCGAGCGGGAGCGAATCCAGCACGCACCGGCAGGATTGAGGTACGGCGGAGGACGATTTCAGCGGCCAGCTTGACG
>JBIOWO010000134.1:0-6678 GCA_044868555.1 Lacipirellulaceae bacterium
CGCTCCATCGCCATTATCAATCAAAAGGGCGGCGTCGGCAAAACGACGACCGCGGTCAACCTGAGCGCCGCGATGGCGCGGGCCGGGCAGCGCGTCGGGCTGATCGACATCGACCCACAGGCGCACGCCTCGCTCCACTTGGGCGTCGATCCGCAGGCCAAGGTGCCGACCGTGTATGATTTGCTCACTGGCGAGACGACGATTTCCGAATTGTGGCAGCCCGTGGAAGAGAACCTGTCGGTCGCCGCTTCGCACATCGATTTGGCCGCTGCCGAAGTCGAGCTGGCCGGCGTGGTGGGCCGCGAGGTGATTCTGCGCGACAAATTGGCTGAGTCGGAGGACCAGTTCGATTACGTGCTGATCGACTGCCCGCCTTCGCTCGGCATCCTAACGATCAACGCGCTGGCCGCGGTGGATGATGTCTTTCTACCGCTGCAGCCACACTTCCTCGCCTTGCACGGCTTGAGTAAATTGCTGAAGACGATCGGCCTCGTGCGCGACCGGCTCAACGACCGGCTGCAACTGGCTGGCGTCGTGTTGTGCCTGTACGAATCGGGCACGAAGCTGGCGGCCGAGGTGAGCCAGGACGTGGAGCAATTCTTCCGCGAGGCCCGCCAGGGCGGCCGAGTGTGGAGCAGCGTGCGGCTGTTCGAAACGCGCATCCGCCGCAACATCCGGCTGGCCGAAGCGCCGAGCTTCGGGCAGTCGATCTTCGAGTACGCGGCCAGCTCGCCGGGCGCCGAGGACTATCGCGCGCTGGGAGGCGAGGTGCTGGCCTACTACGCCGGCCGCACGTTACTTGCGCAGGCGGTGGCTTAGGGGTGTGCGTGGAGAAGTCTTGCCAACCGGCTCCGCGTCGGATAGCGTTGCAGTAGTCTCGTACTACCTCTGCAACCCCCCACGATTCGGTTGGCATCATGACTGCTCAACTCTGTCTTGTTTGTGCGCAGTTGTTTGCCGTAGCTAGCGACGCAGATGCCGCTAAGCCGCAAGCGGCCAACAATCCGCAAGCGTTGTTCAACGGGAAGGATCTCAGTGGCTGGGACGGCAACCCGAAGCTGTGGTCAGTGGAGGATGGTGCGATCGTCGGGCGGACGACGGCCGATGCGCCGCTCGAAAAGAACACGTTCTTGATCTGGCGCGACGGCGAGCTGGGCAATTTTCTGCTCAAGCTGCAGTTCCAGATGAAAGACGGCAACAGTGGCGTGCAGTATCGCGCCAAGGTACTTGACCCCGCCAGGTGGATCGTCGGCGGCTATCAGGCCGACATCGACTCAGCGAATCGATACACGGGGATTGTGTACGAAGAGCAAGGTCGCGGGATTCTTGCATTGCGCGGCCAGAAGGTTTCGATTGCCGCGGACGGAAGCAAGCAGGCCGAGATGTTCGCCGATGCCGATGCGCTCAAGAAGGCGATCCACAACGAGGGCTGGAACGAATACGTGATCGAGGCCCGTGGCGAACGATTGCGGCAGTGGCTCAATGGCAAGCTGATGAGCGAGGTGGCCGATGCCCAGCGCGATAAGCGGGCGGAAAAAGGCATCTTAGCACTGCAGCTTCACGTGGGAGGGCCGATGACGGTCCGGTTTCGCAAGATCGAGCTGGAAACGCTCCCGCCCGATTCGCCCGACTACGTGCCGAAGCCCGCGGACGGCAAGGAGTAAGCTACTCCGATGGAACGCCGATCGCACGTGCTGATTGATGCGGGCGAATCGATCGTGGCCGACGGCGCCGTGTTCCAAGGCCGCGGCTCGACGGCTGGCGGACGCGATTGGTCGGTACGACTGCGCACTTGTCACGGCGGCCGATCGGAAGGCGTGCAGGTCGTCGAGCTCGATAACGGGCAAATCGTGATCGACGTGCTGCCGACCCGCGGCATGGGCATCTGGCGAGTTCGTCGCGGATCGCACACGCTCGCTTGGCGTTCGACGATTCGCGGGCCGGTGCATCCGGCGTTCGTGCCGCTATTTGCACCGTCGGGGCTCGGCTGGCTGGAAGGTTTCGATGAGCTCTTGTGCCGGTGCGGGCTGGAAGCGAACGGCCCGCCGGTGTTCGACGATGCTGGAAAGTTGGTGCATCCGCTGCACGGCCGGATCGCGAATTCGCCCGCCCATTTCGTGGAGCTGATCGTCGACGAGGTGGCTCGGAAATTGACGCTGCGGGGCGTGATCGACGAGTCGCGATTTCATTTTCAAAGCCTGCGGCTCACGACGTCGCTAACGACCGCTTTCGGCTCGAATGAATTTGCTTGGACCGACGAAGTGGAGAACGTCGGCGGTCGCGACGCCACTTTGCAGTTGCTGTATCACTTCAACATCGGGCAGCCCGGATTGCGGCCCGGCGCGCGGATTGTGGCCCCGGTAGGCACCGTGGCGCCGCTGACGCCGGCGGCCGCACAGGATGGCATCGAGCGGTGGAATATCATGCCGCCGCCGCGGCCCGGATCGACCGAGCAAGTGTATTGCTGCGAACTGCTGGCCGATGGTGCGGGCAACACGCGTGCGCTGGTGGCCGGCCTGGCCGACGATCAGGCCGTCGGCATGCGGTTCAACACGCGGTCGCTGCCCTGCTTCAACGTGTGGCGCAATACGCCCGATGAAGCGGCCGGATATGTGGTGGGCATGGAGCCAGCGACAAACTTTCCGAACCCGCATCCGTTCGAGAAGCAGCACGGCCGGGTCGTCGCGCTCGCGGCCGGCCAGAAGTGGTCGACCGAAGTGGCCGTCGCCTGGCATACCGAGGCCGCAGCGGTCGCGGCCGAAGAACGGGAGATTCGAGCGATCCAGGGCGACCGGACGACGAATTTCGTAAAGAGCCCGCGCGCGGATTGGTCGGCGAGTGCATAACGGGCGACGAAGCGGTCAGTGAATCGAACCAAAGGAGCAAGGAAATGCGCGTGTTGCTGAAAGTAAATTTGCCTGTGGAAACTGCCAATGCGGCGGCGAAAGCTGGAAAGCTGGGTGCGACCATCCAATCGATTTTGGGCGATTTGAAACCTGAAGCGGCATATTTTACGGACGACCGCGGCCAGCGAACCGGTTATTTGTTCCTCGACCTGAAGGAAGCATCGCAAATTCCGGCGATCTGCGAGCCGTGGTTCCTGGCATTCAATTCGGCCGTCGAGATTCATCCGGTCATGATTCCGGACGACCTGGCCAAAGCCAGCGGCGGGATCGAGCAGGCGGTGAAGAAGTACGGGCAGTTTCGGTAGGTCGAAGGCAAGGTTTGGCAGAAACACAGCGGATGCCGAAGGATTTGCCGACCTGAGTGACAAATGTCGGTAACATCCGGCCTCTATTTAAAGCCGTCCCACAGCACAACATTCGTGCTCCGTGGAGTATCCGGCCGTTTCGAGTTTTATTGCGGACGAAAGCGTTGCGGCCCGCTGGCCCAAATGTCGGGTGCTTCATGATCAAAGAATTTGTGGCGTTGACTCTGGCACTGCTGATCGGTTCACGGGTGCTTCCCGCCGCCGAGTTTCGGCTGGAAGGACAGGTGATGAATGGGACGAGTCTTTTCCCACCATCGACCCCCGTCTATGGCATTCCTTATTATGAATACGGCGCGCCGGCCGGCGGCTTTCCGATCGATTTTGTCGCTCGGCTGGCGTTGGGTACCTCCGAAAAGGATTGGACGTTTCAGTTCACTCTTACTGATGATGAGCGCGCGACCAATTTTTCCGTGGGCGGTCCAAATGTGGCTGGGCGTCGGCCCGACTTGATGACAAATTCCGTTGAGCGTACTGATCGACAGATTTCGATTCAATTCGCGAACAGCCCGCTGGCCAGTGAGACTTTCGCGCTGAGCCTTGATTTGGCGGGCGGCCGTGGGACGTGGGAATGGCGATTGGATTGCCCGGTGTGCGACTTGCAATATCCGCGTCCCAGCGCGTCGGCTATCGTGTCCGCAATCTTTCCAGTCCCGGAACCAACTACAGACCTGTGCGTCGCATTCGGGGCCGCGATTGTCTTCGCGATCCGCCGTGCACGTCCTACTCGTTGTTTCGCTATTAAGCCACGGCAGGGCTAATTGACCATTGCTGCGCGGCTGGTTTGCGACGCTCCGCTGCGCGTCGCGGCTAAACTTTGGTCCATTGGCCGCTTTTGGCACTGGCCAGTACCGCGTCGCACACTTTTTGGGTTTCGAGCGCTTCGCGGAAGGTGGGCGATGTTGGTTGATTAGTGGCGAGGTTTGCGAGGAAGTCGGCCACCTGATGGACGAACGTGTGCTCGTAGCCGATCTGCAATCCCGGCACCCACCAGCGGCCCATGTAGGGCATGTCGCCGTCGGTAACGTGGACGCTCCGCCAGCCGCGGACGATCGATTCGTCGCGGTGGTCGAAGTAGCTGAGGCGGTGCAGGTCGTGCAGGTCCCAGGCAATCGAGGCGTCGGCGCCGTTGATCTCGAACGTGTAAAGCGCCTTGTGGCCGCGAGCGTACCGCGTCGATTCGAACACGGCGAGTGAGCCGTTCTTGAAGCGGGCCAGAAACGCGCAGGCGTCGTCGATTTCCACCGGCTCGACTTTGCCGGACTCCGTGTGCTTACGTTCCTTGATGAACGTCTCGGTCATGGCGGTAAGCTTGTCGATCGGGCCGTTGAGCCACAGGGCTGTGTCGATGCAGTGGGCCAGCAGGTCGCCGGTGACGCCGCTGCCGGCGACGCGAGCGTCGATCCGCCACAGGCCGGCCCCGCCCTGCGGCAGGTCGGCCGAGATGGTCCAGTCCTGCAGGAAGTTGGCGCGGTAGTGAAAGACGCGGCCGAGCCGGCCGGAATCGACGAGCTGCTTGGCAAGCGTGACGGCTGGCACGCGGCGGTAGTTGTACCAGACTGTGTTGGCGACGCCCGCTTTCTCCACGGCGTCGACCATCTCCTGGCCTTCGGCCGTGTTCATCGACAGCGGCTTCTCGCAGAGGATCATCTTGCCGACGCGGGCGGCGGCGATGGCGATGTCGTGGTGCAGGTTGTTGGGAGTGCAAATGTCGACGGCGTCGATATCCGACCGCTCGACCAGTTTGCGCCAATCGGATTCGATGGAGGCATATCCCCATTGGTCGGCGAAGGCGCGGGCCTTTTCTGAATTGCGGGCACACACGGCTTCGAGCACCGGCTGATACGGCACGTCAAAAAAATTATTCACGCGGCGGTACGCGTTGGAATGCGCGCGGCCCATGAAGCCGTAGCCGACCATGCCGATGCGAAGCGGTTTGCGTGCCATTTGAAGTACATTCCTCGTGAATAGAACAGGATGCGGGATGCCGGATGCAGGGGGCGGGGTAAGACACCCCTGCCCCCCGCATCCCGCATCCTGTATCCTTTTCTGCTACTCGCTCCAGCCGTGGGCATCGCGGACGGCGACCATCGTGGCCAGGACATCGTTCCATGTTTGCTCCTTGGTGAGCGTGGCGTTGGGGAACATGCAGCCGTCCCAGCAGATGTGTCGGCAGGTTTTGGTCACGTTTCCAGCGTCGTCGCGAAGCCAATAGCCGGCGTACTTGACGATATCCAGCTTGCCGTCCGGAGCGTTCGGCAAACAGTGGCGGCCCGTCTTATCGTGCGAACCGGAGCCGAAGACTTCGCCGTTATTCTGGGCGACGTGGAAATCGATCGTCCACGGGCGGAGCATGTCGGTGAGGTCCTCGTAGGCCGTGTCGAACGTTGCCTTGTCGCCCCACTGGAATTTTGCCGGCAGCAGGCGGTCGTCGGGCGCGTTGTAGCCCATCAGGAACAAGAGCGTGTGGGCCATGTCGGCCTGGAAGCCGAGCGACCGTGGCCGGTCGACGATTTCCAACAGCTCAACCATCCGCTGGGCACTGTGCATGCCGCCCCAGCATATTTCGCCTTCGGCCGCCAGTCGCTCGCCAAATTCCTCGGCAACGCCACACGCGCGGCGGAACGTGTCCGCGATGCGGCGCGTGCTGGCTTCCGGTTTTACGGACCAGTCGCCCGGCGAACAGGCCGAGTCGATGCGCACCACGCCGTACGGACGGACGCCCAGTTCGCGGAGCTTCCTGGCAATGCTGCACGCTTTGCGAACTTGGGTGAGAAACTGCGCCTGGGTCGCATCGTCGCCCATCGCCGACCCGCCGCCAGTGGGAGGCCAAACGGGCGCGACGACAGAACCGACAACTAGCCCGCGTGATCGGACTTTGTCGGCCAACGCCGCCAAGTCCTTGTCGGTGGCATCGATGCTGACGTGCGGATCGAATAGAAACAGGTCGACGCCGTCGAACCGCGCGCCGCCGACGTTGGCCGCGGCCGTAAGGTCGAGCATCGTGTCCAGCTCAATCGGCGGCTCGCCGTCGCCACCCTTGCCGACAACGCCAGGCCAAGCGGCGTTGTGGAGTTTGGGGAAGTTGTGTTGTCGTTCCGCCATGTGACTGTACCTTCCTATTTACCCAAGCCGACGACTCGTCGTCGCCGCTAATCGAATACAAGGTTTTTCGGATCAATCTTCCATTCGTAAATCAAGCAGCCCTGTTGCCAATGATCCCGCACATATTTGTACGCGTTGCGGCATTCCAGGCGTGTTGCTTTGGACTTCATGTTGCAGCCCTTCGTCCACGGCCGCTTGCCCTTGAAACCGCACAATTTCAATTCCCGAGTGGCGGCAGCCTTCACGCGGCCGACCACAGAGCGGATCCTCAATGTATCGAAATGGCATAGCCAATGCACATGCCA
>JBIOWO010000135.1:0-32149 GCA_044868555.1 Lacipirellulaceae bacterium
GAGCGGTGGCCCGACCTCGTCGGCTTGGCTGACCGCGTCGACGGCCGATCACGATTCGACCGACTTATTCCGCTCCGAAGTGGCCGCATATCGGCTGGTGCCGCTGATCTATTCGCCGGGTCGCGACGAGGACTCGGGCATAAAATCTGACGAACAGTTCGTCACGTGGCGGATGTCGCCGTCCATGGCGATCAACGTAAATACTAATCCGAATCCTGCTAATCCGAATTATCTCACGCCAAGATTGACGCCGTTCTTCAAAGGAGCAACCGGTTGGCCGGACGATTACCTTGGCACGAATCTCAATTTTATTGATGCCAGTAAGTACGACGATACGGCCACGGACAACATTCACAACCACATGCTGGGCGAGCGGTAATACAGACGCGGGGGACAGGGAATAAGGGAATAACAAATGCAAAATGCAAGAATGGTTGAGTGTCGAGGGTTGAGAGTTGAGGGCTCAACCAATGTGCGCAGCGGCCTCACGCTGATCGAGCTGCTGGTCGTGATCATTATCCTGACGACCGTGGTGGCGGCGGCGATTCCGATCCTGGCGCCGTCCGGGTCCGACCGCGCGATCCGCGAGGCGACCCGCGGCGTGAACACGTACATTACCGGCGCGCAAACGCGGGCCACCGCGCTCCGCCGGCCGTTCGGCATCGCACTCAAGCGGCTCAGTCAAGACACCAACACCGACCCTAGTAAATTTACCATTCCGGCGAAGGACATCGACGAAGACAACGGCGTGTGCCTGGAGGTGTATTACGTCGAGCAGCAGCCGCCGTACTCCGGGTTTAGCGCCGACTCGCGGGTCTGCGTGTGCCTCAATCCGAGCGCGCCAGGGGTAATCCTTCGCTTTGTCTGTTACGGAAATGTCAATCCGCCGAGTGCGGATTGGCTGCCGATTGGCTGGGACCTCGACCTGTTTCCAGGCAATACGATTCAGCCGGGCGATGTGATTGAGATTGGCGACACGCGGTACAGGCTTGGATCCCAGGGCGTCGCAGCGACTAGAAACGACGTTAAGGGATTCTATCCGCCGTATCCGCCGTCGTCGGGGACCGTGCGAGCCCTTGAGATTCCCGCCGGACCGACAAACGACACCGGTCAGTTGATCAGCATCGAGTACGACAATCGAGGTCGTTCGCTGCGGGATGGACCACCAACAACTGGTGGACCACTTCAGAAGCCTTACTGGACCGCCCCCATGCCGTACAAGATTTTGCGGCAGCCGACGGCGACGACCGACCCGCCGTATCAATTGCCTGAGGGAACGGCGATCGACCTGCGGGCATCCGGCGTGGGCCGCGACGACTATTTTTATGTTCCAGGTTTCAACGACAACTCCCGACCGGTGCTGATCATGTTCACGCCGGAAGGCCGGGTGGACCGGGTTTCGTTCAGTCAATTGCCGCTCAACACTGGCGAACCCGACAAATTCGACGAGTCGGTCGTGGACAACGTGTTCCTGATGGTGGGCAAGCGGGAGAACGTTCCGCCGGCCACTGCAATGGACCCGACGCTCGACTTGAGCAAATGGAACCTGGCCACGACCGACCAAGCGCGGCAGGAGCTCAAGGAGCCGATCAACTGGCTCGGCGGCGAGAGCCGGTGGGTGGTGATCGGCTCGCAATCGGGCCGCGTGGTGAGCCTCGAGAATGCGTTTGTCGATCCGGGCCTGGTGCTCAATGATTACAGCGCTCTCAGTTCGGACGAGAAGCGCAACCAGCAAATCCTCGCCGCCCGCGAATTCACGTCCGACATGGCGAGTATGGGGGGACGTTAGTCCGTGGTCCGTTGTCCGTAGTCCGTTGCAATCGAAAACAGCCACTGACAACGGACAATGGACAAACAACAAATCACACCAGGGGCACTGGTGATTGAAAGGTTGGAAGATGAGAGTTGTCAGTTGTCTGATAGAGGTCAGAGGCCGGAGGTCGGAGGTCAGTCGTCGACTGTCCCGATCGCGGACCACGGACCACGGACCACGGACCGGTTCCAGTTTCTCGCCACTCGCCACTCGCCACTCGCCACTTCGACCCGGCATCTCCCTGACCGAGGTGCTGATCTCGATGGGTATCCTGACGGTCGGCCTGCTGGGCGTGGCGGCCCTGTTCCCGGTGGGCAGCTACTACATCGTGAAGGCCGACATCTCGGACCGCGGCTCGGCGATCGCCCAGTCGGTGATGAGCGAGATCGTCTCCCGCGGGATGCTCAATCCGGGAGCGTGGTGTGTGACGATTCCACCGACCGTTCCGCCAGCCGCCGGCGCGATCGGTCAGACGTTTCCGTCCGATGCGCAATACGCACCGGTGCCACACCCAGTAAATAATGTAGCCCCTCATCGTGCCAAATTTGCTCGTCCCTTCGGCCTCGCGCTTCAGGAAGCGTTGACTCAAACGGCAGCTTCCACCGATGCGACTTTAATCGGTAAGCAGTTTGGAAGCGCATTTGTGATCGATCCCATGGGCCTTGCGGCACTTGCTTTTCCGAATGGAGCGGTGCCGCCCAACCCATACGCGCACGTTGCTGCGGCGGCTTTTCCCGCTTCGACATTTCAAACATTCACCTACTACGCCAAGGCTGCCGGATGGGGTGGTTCTGCGTGGTCTCCTTGGCTGGGTGTAAATAACGCTACTTCGAGTCCGTGGGCCTGGCCGATCCGTCGTGTGACTTTCCAACAAATGGGCCCGCCGCAACAGGCGAGCACCGCCTGGCAGATGGAGCTGGAGAGCGCACGGCAGCTATTTGCAGGAAACGACGATCTCGCCACGGACTTCCCGCCGCGTGCCGACCGCCCGGCTTCTCAAAACTGGGATACTGCGACAATCGCCGGCCAGCAAACGCCACTCGTTCGTCAATCAACCGGCAATTATTCGTGGATTGTCACTGTGGTGCCAACAACCAACGCGGCCCGCGACGGCATGGCCCGCAATCCGGAAGGCCATTCCTACGACGTTTCCGTAGTAGTTTTCTATAAGCGCGTTCTGCCACAAGACGTGCAATCATTGTATCTCAGTCTCGGGAACAGTTTGCCAAACTACTCGAATGCAGTGGGCGAGAATGAACGCGCGGTCGGCGCTGCTGTCGTTTCATCAGGATTAAACGGCGGCGAACTGCTGTTGACCGACTGGGGCGACAACCCACAGAAGAGTGCTTTTGACGGGCTTAAGACGGGAGAATGGATTATGGTTTGTGGTCCTCACCCGAACAGCTCGACAAGCGAACCGCGGTTCGTACTGAATTGGTACCAGGTGCTAGCGATCGACAAAGAATACGCGGGCCTCGCAACTTTCAATCCCGCGACGCAACGGGTTGTGTCCTTACGCGGCCCGCAATGGCCGTGGCAACCTGGAACCAATTTATCGAATTATCTCTGCGCCACCATCTGCCGCGGCGCAGTGGCGGTGCATGCGAAGACGTTACGGCTGGAGAATTCGCGTACCTCGGCAATGTCGGTAGTGGTTCCGCCGGGCGTGGACGCGCCTACGTATACGGTTCGTTGATCGAGTGAAACAGGGGCACGATGGGGTGAAGAACGAGAGAGGCCACGGCGGAACGTGGCAAGCGATGAGCGGACGGCCAGCCGCTCGGCGCCAGGAGAAGAGGCATGTTTAAGCTATCAGCGATTAGCCGTCAGCGATTGGCCGGAGGTGAGAGGTCGGAGGCCGGAGGTCGGAGTGCGCGCGGCCGTCGCTCCCCGTTCGCTGCCCCCCGCTCCTTGCCGGGTACCCTCTGGGTGGCTCGCCGCTCGTCGCTCGTCGCTCGTCGCTCGTCCCGTCGCGGCGTGCTCTTGCTCGTGGTGCTGAGCATGCTAGTGCTGTTCATGCTGATCGGCACCGCGTTCTTGATGTCCAGCAATTCGGCGAATAGGTCGGCCAAAGTAAACGCCAAAAAAGATCGGCTTGGCAACCACGCCACGCGGCTATTGGATCGCGCGGCGGTAACAGTGATACGGGACACCGACGACCCCAACTCGGCCCTCCGCTATCACAGCCTGCTGCGCGACCTATACGGCACGGACGGCTTTCAGGCGGTATGTTACTCCGATCAACGGTTTCCGTTCGATCCCACGATTCCCGCGCAGCAAGTCACGCGGTTCGCCGGCGCCAACGCGGCTCAACTTCTGGGCCCAACGAACGGCCAGTTCATCGACATCTATGTGCGCGCGCTTGCGTTCAATGCCGACGATCCCCTGACTTCCAGTATCAATGAAACACTCCCACCTCTCACATCGCCCGACCTGCGGCACGTCGTGAAGCTCGACCGCAACGGCCTGAACCAACCGCAATTACACGCCCTGCCGCTGACGAAGGGCTATTACAACGGCTGCCTGCTCACGATCACCAGCGGACCGGCGGCCGGACAGTCGACTCGCATCCTCGACTACGAATACCTTGCGGATATTGGTCCGAATCTAACTAATCCCGCCCGATCCACTCGGCTGTTCCGCTTCCGGGTGATGGCGTTTCCGCGGGCGGATGGGCAACCGCTGCAAATCAACCAGACTGCGGCCCGCTCGCCGGAGATCGCGGACCTGGCCGGGGCCACGATCCTCGTCAACGGCCGCGCGTTTAGCGGCACGGGGGTCGGCTACAACCCGTTGGCGGCCGTCGGCACGCCGCGGCTCAATGCGCTGCAAATCGTTCCGCTATTGTCTTCCGGTGGCACAGAGTTCTTAGGCGAGGAAATAGCGCTTACTCCCAACAGTCGGTATGTATTCGACAACGTTTCGGGAGCCATCGGTGCGCTGATGGTTCCACCTGGCGATCCCTATGGAATCACTCATCCGCCCGGCGACTTTGCCTTGTTGAACACCACGACGGGCACCAACCCCAAAGTAATCTCCTTCAAATACGGCTGGTTCCCGGGCCCGGGCGGCGGCAACGAAGACTACGACGCGGTCGATTTCCAGAACATGATTCTGGCCCTGCAAACCGTCACGCCGCGGGCACGGGGTAGGGTGGTTACCAGTTCTGGAACGTACGAGATTGACGGCGGTACTCTGCGCGGAACCTACCCCGGCACCTTCCTGCGGCTCGATTTGGAAGACGTGCCGCTGCCGACGCTCCATCGGCCGGACCTGGTGAACTTCTGGTTCCACCGGATGTTGAATTCCCAATGGCTGTCGGACGAGATCCCCGATGCTGACGACCGTGTTCGCGCGATCCTGCAGCCGTACGATCCAACGACCGGCAATCTGTCGCCGGGCGTTTCTGCGCAGGTTGCGGCCCAAATTACCGCGCTGAAGCGGAAGATCATCGTCCGACCGCTGCGCGAGGACCATCCAAAGTTCAATGGTAGCAACACTCTGTCGGCGACGCAGCTTCCAACAGGCGCACTGGTCGATCAACCCTCGGAGACCTTCATCACGGTTCCCTATTGGGAAGTGGTCGGTCCGTGGGACGTGGATAACGACAACGACGGCGTGGCGGACAGCATTTGGGTCGATCTGGGCGATCCGATCCAGGAGGCCGAGGACGGCACCCGCTACCGGACGCTGTACGCCCTATTGGTGATGGACCTCGACGGCCGCCTCAACGTCAACGCCCACGGGCTGGTGGATCACATTAAGCCGGAGAACCTTGCCCCATACAACAACCTGGCCGGCACGGGCGGCTTCGGCGCGACGGCGACGCAATACAATACGAATCAGTTGGCCCCCGGCTCGGGCTACAGCCCGGCGGAGATCAGCCTGCGGCCGGTGTTTCCTGCGCCGTTGAACGCCGCTGGCGTACCCGTCGAAGGCAATCGGATCGAGGACACCGACGGCAACGGCACAATCAACGCCGCCGACACGCCGGTCGACAGCTACGCGACAGTCCTGGCCGGTCGCAGCAAGCTCGGGTTCGAGGGCATTCCGGGCAAGCTCGGCTTCCAGCCGCTGCCGGCGCCCGGCATGCAATACCCATTCGAGGCGGTGGCGCCCGGCCTCAACTATCGGACGGACAACACCACGGGCTACGATCGGCTGCCCGAGCCGGCGACCGAGATCAAGCACTTCAACTACCCCATCAATATCGGATTTCGCACCGCATTCGGCACGCCGCCGGACCTGTTCGGCCGCTACCCGATGGGGCTCGGCTACGACGGCCAGCCCGTGTACGAGGTGTTGTACGACGGCAACGCGGCACAGCCACTTCTGCCCCGCTCGCTGCTCGTCGACGCGCCGATCGAGCTGAACCTGAGCAGCCGGCAGCGGCGGGATTCCTGGAACGCGAGTTTCGCAGTTCCATTGGACGAGTTCAATCAAAGTCTGGTTCAAAACGACGACGCGCCGTTCGCGACGACCGACCTGGAGCGGGTGCTGCGGGCGTTCGACGCAAACGTGGGGATGCTGCCCAGCCGGCTGTGGGACGTCGTCGATCCATTCGACCCGGTCAAGCTGATGACATTCGATCCGTACCGCGTGACGGCCGTGGCATCAGCGGCGTTTGGCGTCGCCAATCCACAAGAGCCGGAGCGACTGGCCGCGGCGCAACAGATCGCGGCGATCAACCGCCGGCTGGTGACGACGGACAGTTTCGATTTGCCGGTGCCCGGCGGCGGCGTGCCGAATCCGCTGATATTGTCCCTGGGCGCGGATGGTGCGCCGGGTCGCTTGAACGTCGATGATGACAATGATGATTCCAGCAATCCTGACGAAGCGGACGAGTTGAATGCGCCCATTTCCGATGATTTCCGCGCGCTGTATGGAAAGGATGCCGCGCAGGCGACAATTTTTGATTTGCTCCGCTATCGCGTCTGGGTCGAGGCCCGCAAATACGAAACAACAGTTAACACCGCATGGGATACGCCGGCCGAACTACGAGCATTGTCGCCGGCCCAATACACAGCATTTCTGACGCAAGTTTCCACGCGTGCCGAGTTGATGCTCAATGGCGAGCCGTTCAATGACGCTGATGGGGATGGAGTCGTGGACGCAGGTGAGTTCGTGGTCGGAACTCATGACCGCAACGGCAATCGCGCGTTCGACGGTCCAATTGCACAGTTGCTGGCGCCCGAGGTAGTCGCCGGCTTGCGAATGGACGTCAATCGGCCGTTCGGCGACGGCCGCGACAATGGCGACGGCTTCGATAATGACGGCAACGGACTCATCGACGATTCGTATGGGCTGGAGACGGGTCCCATGGCTACTAACCCCGGCCCCGATTTAGTGATGAACGGCGCGGTGGACGACGCGCTCGAAGCGGGCGAGCCGTTTCTGGATGTGAATCGAAATGGAAAGTTGGATAACGGCGAACCATTCATCGACCTGGATGGCGATAATGTCCCCACACGTGCCATTGATCAACTATGGGTCAACGTCGGCATGGCCGAGCCGATTGCGTTCGACTACACGAACGGACAGGGAGTGACGATACATCCGACGGTGGCCGCGAGGGTTCCAGTTTCGCCGTCGGCAAATGTGCGTAGTCTCGAATCGGAGGCCCGGCAGCTTTACGCGCGGCATCTGTACTGCCTGATGCTGCTGCTGATGGACGAAGGCTACATCGCGCCGGTCGACGAGAACGATCCGCAGATCAAGGAGTACCTGGACACAACGGTCACCGGCAGCATTGCCGCGAACATTCTTGCCGCATTTGGCACCGATCCAAACGCGGCCGCATACACGCGACAGGTCTTGCTCCGCAAGCTCACGTGCCGAATGATCGCCCAATGGGCCGTCAACGCCGTCGACATGCGGGATGCCGACGCCACGATGACTCCGTTCGAGTACGATGAGTATCCGTGGGACGGCTGGGGCGTGCCTCTGCGTAATCCGGCAACGACAGCCGGCCCAATTGCCAGTGTGATTCCGCTCGACGGCGACGCGGCCACGGATGAAAACGCCGGGGCCGTCATCGACTGGAAGGAAGTAATCGCCAGCAACGGCCAGAAGGTGGTCGCCCCTTCGCCCGACGGCACGACGATTCCGGCGATTGTGCCCGCACCCTTGCCGCTGGACCAAACGCGCGGCATGGTCTGGGGTGCCGAGCGGCCGGAGCTGTTGATCTCCGAGACGCTAGCGTTTCACGATCGGCGGACCGAGGATTTGGAGTCCGACCTCACGCAAAAGCTGATGCGTAATGAGGGAAAGGCAGGCGTTGATGGAGATATTGCGGATATGGATCAGCGGTTGCGGCCGCGCGGCTCAGTGTTCGTCGAGCTGCTCAATCCATGGTCGCCCACGGGCCAATATCCGGCAGAAGTGTACAGCAAGGCGGTTGACCTTAACAAAGACGGTGGTCGGATTGATGTCATCGAGTCGCCCGGCATCGAAATGGGCCGGCTGAGCACGCTGGGAATAGCGGTCGACAATACGGGCCGGTCGTTGGGGCGGGTAAGGATGGAGGTCGACGCACCGACCGTCACAACGCCGACGGTCAAGCGCTCGCCCGTTTGGCGAATGATCGTGGTGGAAGAAGAGCCGAAGTATCGCAACACCGACCCGGTAGATGACCAGCCGAATCCTTATGGGGCGGCTGTCCATACCGGCAATACGTCCAAATATCGAACACCAGGCGCGGGAAGCTTTTTCTCGCCGGTCGACCCGGATTTTCGCAGTCGGTACTTCTTCGGACAGGAGATGCCGAGCAGTCCGGGCAAATTCAAGGCAAACGAGCCGTACGTCGAACGGTCGTTCTACTTTACGAGCGACAATTCGGCCCGTTTCAAGCGGGGCCTAAGCGGCAGCGTTGCCCCAACCGAGCGGAACGCATTCTTTACGCTGGTGGAAGACCCGGATAAGAAGCTCCGCCTTCCGCCAGAGACTACGCAAAGTGCGCGGTATTTCATCGCCGGCGACATCCAGACCGATCCGACCATTGCCACGTCATCGAACACCGACGTAATTCCGGACGTTCTGATCGCGCCGATCAAACCGGGCCGCTACGCGATTGTTGGCTCGGCCGGCGCACAATACCGTGATGAAACCCGCTACCTGACGGGAACGGCACAGGGGTTCGCACCCGATGGTGTAACACCGATTACAGTCAGCAATGTGCCGCGATTTGTGACGACGGTGTCGCGTCGGGGGGCCGCCGCCGACACTGAACGCGCCGACGACAACACGCGCAGCAACCTGGGCCGCACTCGTCGGATCGAGCTCCTGCCCCACCCCAATCCGGACGTGCAACAATTCTTGGTCGGCGCCAACGGAGGCACGCCGCTGTATCCGACAGGTGCCCGGCTTACGCACCGGGACAATGAAGTGGTGAAACTCCCCACCAACCCCCCCGAGTTTCGCAACATCTTCGACGGCGACGACGACGACCTGCCGGATACGCAGTTGATCCCACCCTGTGTGGTGATTCCGGTGATGAACATGAGCGTCTCCGAACCGCTCGACGTCTATGCCAAGCGGCGTGGCGAACTGGACACGATGGAACGTGAGCAGAATCTAAATTCGCCCCCTCCGCCAAACGCTCTCAGACTGGTGTCGCATGTATGGAACCCGGAAGCGGCCTGGGGCGAAGGCGCCTACACACAAGAGGCAAATGGTGTCGGACAATCGGTAAGCACGTACGACACGCCGTTTGACACGGCCCCCGAGCTGGTGCGCAACGGCACCACGCGCAATTATCGCACGATCCACCTGCAGCGGCTGGCCGATCCGAATTTGCCGTGGAATCCATTGCCGACGCTGCCCGACGGCAAGCCGAACGCCCAGCACGACCCCAGATTGCCCGTGAACGTGTATTTCACAATCGACTCAGCCAGCGTCGACTTGACCGCGTTCAATGGCGCGAGCAACCGCGAGCCGGATGATCCGAATCATACGTACGTTTTGGACAATGGCCGTTCGCTGCCGGACAAAGTGCGGGCCGATTTCAACGCTGTTTTTGGCCGCTCGCAAACAGCCCGCTTTGGATCCGGCGCTGGGAAACCGCCGCACCGGCTAAGTTTCCGCTCGCGAGAGCGCGGCGCCCATAACTTCGCGACGACCGCGGCCGGTAATCTGCCGCTCGTGCCGCGAAATCTGTGGCGCCAGGAGCCGGAAACACGCTACGACCCGACGGACGACTCCAACGTCAAAGACACCAATGACATGGCGATGTGGTTCAACGCCTTGAGCTCGGATGATCAGCGACGCGTTGAGTTGGTCAAGCGGGCCAATGATTTGCGCATTCGTGATCGAAACGAGTTTGACAAAGATGTGACGGCGATCACCAACGTGCTGGACCCGGATTTCCGGAATCTCCCGGCCAAGTTGAGGCCCGGAGGCGGATTTACGCTGGGGCATCAATTCGACGTCATCATGAAGCATTCGCTAGGCTTCCAGAACGAGGCGTTCGGGGCCCTGACGACGACCGAGGATGCGGACCCAGCGCAGCAAAACTTACCCCCAGCGGCGGTCGGCACGCCAATGAAGGACCAAGCCAACGGCCCGAACGAAAAGTTCTCCCGCACCGTGGGCAACAACGATGCCACGCTCTCCGCCTTCCCCTGGCTGGCGTGGAATAATCGGCCGCTCGTGAGCGCGGAGGAGCTGCTGCAGGTGCCGGCCACGTCGAGCTCGCAGATGTTGCGACGGTATTCGACGATCCATCCGAATGTTGTGCCGCCGAATCCCTATGATGGTTCGAAAAACGATCTGGCCCACTTGCTGTCGCCGTTTGGGTACCTGCTCAACTATTTCCTCACTTCGCAGTCGATTGCCGGTTATGGACCGGATGTCAACGACATTGACGGCGACATGAATACGACGGAACTTGTTGCCACCGGCGCGCCGCACTTCTACCGCATACTCGACTTTGTCCACGTTCCCTCGCGGTTCGTGGGCACCGACGATATGCTGACGGCGGAGATCTTTAACGACGTACCGGGCGTGATGGACGTGAATACCGGTGGCGACATCACTGGACCGAGCGATCCGCGGTACTACTTTCAGCCACCGTTCAATAAGGTGTCGCGCGAGCGCGACCCGGGGCAGGTGAATCTCAACACGGTCACTGCGCGACGGATTCCAGGTGTTTGGAACGGTGAAGTCAGCAATTCCACGCCGCCCCGCATCTGGTCCGAAGTGTTCGACGGCATCATGCAGCGCGACCGGGATGGGAATCTACCGGCAACCGGTGGTAACCCAGCGCGATTAGGACACGGCGGCCCGGCTTGGCGTGACGTCGTGCTGAGCCGCCGGGGCTATGCGCAGAACGACGCTGCGGGCGAGTTAGTCGATAAGCCGCCCGCTACGAAGAATCCCGGCCGATATCCAGACGCCCTGCAGTTCGGGCTGAATCCATTATTCCCGACGTTTTTTTCCAATCCATTCCGCTCCGCCAATAGTGGAGATCTCGTGCCGATACCACAGATGTTGCACTACGGCATCGACACGTCGTGGATGCGCGGTCATCACTACAATCGCGGGCCCCGTGCGTGGGGCCAAACAAATGTTGACGACAACGGGGACGGATCGACCGACGACATTCGCGAGGCCGGATTTGGCAACGGCGATAATCTAGCCGAAAACAACGTGACCGGTGAGTTGATTCCTCCGAACGAATGGAACGATCGCGGAATCTATCCCTTGTTCAGCGAGACGTTCAGCGCTCCCTACATCGACGGCGAGCGGAATCCGTATTTCTATTATCAGCCGATGACCCGGCTGGGAAATCTGGTGACCAACCGCTCGAACGTGTACGCGGTCTGGATCACGGTCGGATACTTCGAGGTTGAGCCGGCACCATCGTGGTCGGATATCACAGTTCAGCAACGCTTCGGCGGCGACGGTTCTACAGGATCGCCGGCTACGGTTGCCGCCCTCGCCCTCTACAACCGCGTGTATCCAGACGGCTACATGTTGGGCAAGGAGCTGGGCAGCGATACGGGCGACACGCATCGGCATCGTGGGTTCTACATCGTCGACCGCAGCGAGCCGGTGGGCTTCAAGCCGGGCGAGGACCTGAACGTCGAGCGGACGATCCGGCTGCGGCGGAGAGTTGAATAGTCTTCGGTTGAGGGTTGAGTGTTGAGTGTTGAGGGTCACGAACCGGATTCGACAGGGCCCGTTACGATGGAGTCCCCTCCCCAACCTTCCCCTCAAGGGAGAGGGAGTTCTACGACCTGGCCGCTGGTTGGGATCCTGCTGCTGGCGGCGGCGACGCTGCTGGTGGTGCAGATGCGGCGGCCGAGGCCGGCCGACCCGCTCGTGGGTCAGTCGCTGCCGCCGCTCGATGCGGCCGGCTGGCTCAACTCGAGCACGCCGCTCACGGCTAAAGACCTCCGCGGCCAGATCGTCGTGATCGATTTCTGGGCCACATCCTGCGCCCAGTGTGCGTTGACGTTGCCCGAGCTGGTGGATTTCCACCAGAAGTATCGCGGCCGGATCGAACTGATCGGTCTCACGCCGGAGCCGCCCGACTATTTGGATCAGATCGAGCGATTCATCCATCGCGTCGACGGCGTCGACTGGCCGATCGGGTACGGCGCGTGGATGGCCTACGAGGTGACGGGCATCGACGCGTTCCCGACGTACGTTCTGTACGACCGCACGGGAGTGAGTGTGTGGTCGGGCGCGTCGATCGACGAGCTTGAAGACGCAGTCGTCGCGTTGCTGGCGAGGTCAGCCGGCACGCACTAGCATCCGGTTCAATCCTAACCCATCCTACCCATCTTCGCCCGTCAAAGATGCTCAGAATTAGGGGGCGAATTTAGGGCATCTTTGAACAATTCCCGAGAAATATCGAGCGCGCCAGTGTGATGAATTTTGGTCATCTTTGACGCTCCGCTGGCGGCAATTATTGGACCACCTGCTCGCGGATGTAGCGGGCTTTGGGTTTGCCGCTGCCGGGGACGGGGAAGCCGATCAGGAAATCGGACGCGTAGCGGAGCCGGTCGTCGCGTTCGGGCACCCGGAAGTTGTCGCCCTTCTGGAGGATTGGCCGGGCGAGCGGCATCTCGCCGAAGGCCCGCGTGCCAGCCGACTCGATCGGGTACCACTCGCCCTTGCCCGGCTCGCCGGGACGGCCAGCCGCTTCGCTCTCCAAATAGAACTCGGCGTAGGCGTGGCCATCGACCCACACCATGCGGGCCGGAATCTTGTTGGCCCGGCAGAGCGCGATGAACAACATGCTGCGGCCCTGGCAATCGGCCTGCTTGTCGCGGAGCGAATCGAGCGCGCTCTTGTCGTCGCCTTCGACGTACTCGACCTTCTCGAGCACCTTGTCGTAAATCGCCTCGACCTTTTGCCAATCGGTGGCGGCCGGGTCGACGGCGGCCATGGTTTCCTTGCCGAGCGCGCGGATCAGCCGGTGATTGACCTCGATGTAGGGGCTGCCGGTGGTGTACTTGCGGATGCTGCGGCCGAGTTTTTCCGGAATTTTCAGGTGGTCGGTTTTTTCGGGCGGGAGGACCGGGTGCGTGGTGACTTCGACCGTGAGCACGGCGCGGGCCGTGGCGCCATCGGGCAGCGCGGGCACGGAGATCAACATTTGCCGGGCCCCGTCGCCCAACATGCGATAGGTAACGTCGCGAACTTCCGGCGAAAAATCCTCGTGGATGATTTTCACCTGCTGCTCGGGACATTCGAGCGGCACGCAGACCATCGCCACAATGTCGCGGCACGGGCCGCGCGTGGCGGTGATCTCGGCCCCGACGCGGTATTGCATCACGTGGGGCGGACCAAAGCGGGCGGCGTCGGCCGCGGGCGCGGTCGGCTCGGGAGTTTCGCTCTCCGCGGCTGCGCTATGGGCAAGCGTTGCGGCGAGCGCGACGATGGCAAGGCATACGAAGGGGCGCATATCCCTATTGTAGCTTGTCGCGAGAAGTGGCGGTGCGAATATAGCCGACCCATCTTGGGTCGGTCGTACATTTAGCCGACCCATCCTGGGTCGGTCGTGTGGCCGTGTGGATACGGCGGGAGACATGCCCAGGTTCAACCCGGCCAGGATGGCCGGGCTATGTCTTTTCAGAAAAATCAGGCCCTGCCCGGCTGCCTTCAGGACGGCGCAGTCGAGCAGGGCCAATGGGCGGGCTGAACGTCCCGGACGACTTCAACCCACGCTGCGTGGAGCGAATGGCGACGGGCCTGGGAGGGCGGGGAACCGGTCGCTTCGCCGTCACGCACTAGTGATTTACAAAACTGGATGCTGATCGTTGGCTTACTCGGTTGCTGGGCCTGGGTCGAGGATGGTCTCGGTCGGGGCTGGGGCGGCCATCATGCCACCGCCCATGCTGCCGCCTTCGCAGCAGCCGCTTTCACAGCCGCCGCAGCTTGAGCAGCCGCCATCCATGCAGCAGTCGCCGCCGAAGCTCGGCCCGTAGCCGACCATACCCTCGTCGTAGGCACAGCTCGGTTCTGTGAAGCAAACGGGCTGCGGAGCCGGGCAGCACATGGGCTGGGGAGCGGGGCAGCAAACCGGTTGCGGGGCCGGGCAGCAGGGCTGCGGCTGGGCCACGATGGCACATTTACACGGGTCCCAGCTGGTGCACGTCGGGCAAACCGGCGCACACACGGGAGCACATGGTGGGGCACACGGCGGAGCACACGGTGCGGCCACGTACGACTGCGGCGCGACGGTCGTCATGGCCGGCGCCATATATTGTTGCGGCATGGCCTGCTGATAGACGGGCGCGCACGGCGGCGGGCACGCAGGCGCGCAGGGCGCCGCGACGACCGGCGTGTACGTTGGCCGCGTCAGGCAGCAGCACGAGCCGGCATCCAGGAACGGGCACAGGCGACGGCAACAGCAGCCATTGGCATTGGCCATTACCATCGCTACGGCCAGCAAGGTTAGTATCTTCCTCATGGTTCTCTGTCTCCTCAGAAAGCAGCTAGCGGATTACTGCTTGGGTCGCGCCGTCTGATATTCCGATTCAGACATGCATGGGCGGGTGTCGGTCCGCGCGGGCCACGTGGCGGTCGGGAAACGCGAGGCGTTTTCCGCACGCTGCCGAGGCTGACGGATCGACCGGTAATGCGCTCGAACCAGGTGTTCGAGGCGGCAGGCTGAGCAACTCTACATCGCGGTGGGCGATGTGCAAACGCAACGGATGATTTTTTTCAACATCGCCGCTGCCAGGATGTTTACCAGGTGGTACACTTTCCACAGTTTTCCCAACACGTCGCGGTGGCGACGTGGTGAGGATGCAGCGCGGCGATACAACCGGCACAAGCAGAACCAGGACGTGCCCTTTGCAGCAATGGAAGCGAATATGCGTGGATTCATGATTGGAGCGGCGCGGCGTGGAATGGCGGCGGTTGTGTTGGCCGCTGGGTTGCTGGCGACGATGGCCAGCGCGGCGGACACCGCCGGCAGCGTGTTCTGCAACGGTATTCGGTCGCAAGACGAAATCGTGCTGGTGAACGCGCGGCATTTGTGCGGCAGTTGCGATCCGGAATCGCTTCGCACCGGGCTCGGTTTCGAAACGTATTCGCCGTGCGACGAATCCGGCTCGCGCCGGTGGCAGCCATCGGATCTGGAGAGCTTTCTGGCGTTCGATCCGTCGGTGCGGACGATCATCTTCGTCCACGGCAATCGGATCACGCCATTCGACGCCAAAAACGAGGGCGTGGCCGTGTATCGCAAGCTGGCGAACTACGCGGGCGACGGCGAGCGGATTCGGTTCGTGATCTGGTCGTGGCCTTCGGCGCAGATTCAGGGCCCGCTGCGCGACGTTCGCGAGAAGGCGGCCCGCACCGGGCCGGCCGGTTGCCAGTTGGCCTGGGTGCTGGACCAGATGCCGGCCGAGACGCCCGTGTCGCTAGTCGGCTTTAGCTTTGGCGCCCGGATCATCACCGGCGGCTTGCACATTCTGGCGGGCGGCAGCCTGGGCGGCTGCACACTCGGCGAACACGTGCATCCGCAACGCCGGCCGATGGAAGTGGTGCTAATTGGCGCAGCGCTCCACGCCAACTGGCTGGGCGATGGGCAGTATCATGGTCTGGCGATGACGCAGGTGGACCGGATGTTCCTCGTCAATAGTTGCCAGGACATGGCGATGCGGTACTACCGCTTCATCCAGAAACGCGGCAATCCCCAGGCACTCGGCCTGCGCGGACCGACGTACATCTCGGCCGACAACGCGGCGAAGATCGAAATGCGTGACGTGAGCGGCTGCACCGGTTCGACGCACAATCTGTTCCTCTACCTGTGTGCGCCCGGCGTGGTCGGACAGATTTGGGAAACGTCGACGAGCTCGATGGCGGCCGCGGTCGCGATGACGAATTGAACCACGGTCAATTCTCTCTGTCGATGGGGTGCTCTATACTGGCCTGATGGACACGACATGGGCCTATTTCAACGGAGCCTGGGTTCCCACGGCCGAATTGCGGATCGCCGTCGATGACGTCGGATTCCTGCTCGGCGCGACGGTGACGGAGCGGCTGCGGACGTTTCGTGGCCAGGTGTTTCGGCTCGAGGAGCACCTGAGGCGGTTGCGGCGCTCGCTGGAGATCGTCAGTCTGGATGCCGCGGCGATTACCGCGCAAGTCGCCACAGCGGTGCCGGAGTTTGTCGCGCGAAATCGCGCGCTCATCGCCGAGGACGACGATTGGTCCATCACCGCCTTTGCGACGCCGGGCAGTTCGGGCTCCGGTCGGCCGACCGTTTGCGTCCACGGATTTCCGCTGCTGTTTCCGCAATGGGCGGACAAATATGCGGCCGGCCTCGCAGTGATTGTCAGCGACACGCGGCAGGTGCCCGGCGACTGTTGGCCGCCAGAGTTGAAGTGCCGCAGCCGGATGCACTATTACCTGGCCGATCGGGCCGCCGCGGCGCGGCAGCCCGGCGCGCGGGCGGTGCTGTTGGACGAAGACGGCTTCGTCGCCGAAGCCACGACGGCCAACGTGCTGGTGCATCGTGCCGGCGAAGGGCTAGTGTCGCCGCCCCGCGCGCATATCCTCGCGGGGGTCAGCCTGGGCGTGGTCCAAGAGCTGGCCACGCAGATCGGCACTCCATTTGTCATGCGACCGCTGGCAGTCGACGAGCTACGCACCGCCGATGAAGCGATGCTGGCCAGCACGTCGGTCTGTCTGCTGCCCATCGTCGAGTGCGACGGCAACAGAATTGGCGACGGCAAACCGGGGCCGATCTATCGCCAGCTTCTGGGCGCGTGGAGCAACCTGGTCGGCGTGGACGTGGCGGAACAGGCACGACGATGTGCGCCGCGGCGGAAATCCTAAGCCGCGCCGCGGGACTGCTCTTGCTCCGTCGCAACTACGCCTGTCTCCGTCGGCGGTGCAGCGACGGCCAACTGGCTGGTCGCGCCTGCGCTGGAAATTCTCGCACTTCGTCGCCCGATGGCTCGCGTCGCGACGGCATACACGATGATGACGCCGGCGCCGATCAAGCCCAGCTCCAGCGTCGACGGACCTTCCAACACGATCGGCGCTGCGGCCAACACTTGATGGGCCGCGGCAGACGCCGCCATGACCAATATCGCCAGCAGGGAAATGAGCACGGCGAATCTCCTGGGGGGAGTTGTTGAGAAAAGAGGTGCAGCCGGGCGACGTATAGCCAATTTGCCGCGGTTGGGCCATCGCAGTTGGGCGATTTGGTCGGGGTCGGCCGGGGTCGGGGACGACTCGGCTCGCTGTGCGCTGATAGCAGCGGTCCGTACGGCCGATTGCCCTTTGCCGGCCGGGTTGAATCTGATACTTAACCCCGCCCGGTGTTGCGCGCTCTGAGCGCGGCAGCGGGGCCGTTGGACTCACGATTCTTGAATGGGAAGCGAGCGATCATGGCTGGAACGAAGCGTTTCGCGGCGAAGCTGGTGGTGTGGACAACCGTGCTAGCAACGGGCGGCGGCGGCGCGTATTACGTCACAAGCGGCGGCGGATGGGCCCGCATATCGCAGCTCTGGGGCGACCGCGGCGCAGGCGCGACCGCGAAGTTGCTGGCCGGCGATGCGCAGGAATTGTCGGCTGCGGACCTCGATGCCGTCGCCAGTAGCTGGGCAGCAGCCGACGATCCACGCCCCACCGGCGACAACGCCGTCAGCTCCTCCGCGCGCTCGGCTGACGTGACGCTGGCTGCGGCGGAGACGTCGACGGTTCCGGCAATCGGTGGTCGTTACGCTATTCCCGCGAACACTTCCGCGCCTGTTGCGCCGGCTGAGATTGAGCCAATCGTCGACGATCCACCTTTAGTCGCGGACTCCAGCACTCAATCCGCAGAGGCGGAGGCGGAAATGGAAGCCGAGCCGACTCCGGCACTCGCTCGCGGCCAGGAACCAAACAACGACGATGAAAGTGCGGCCGACGACAGCGCGGAGATCAGCGAGCCGACGAGCCTGACGGCGGCAGAACCGAAAGCGCTGGAATTGCCGGCCGGCACAGCAGATCGAAGGGTCGGCGCGCAGCGCGCGCGAGACGCGTTCCGCGACGAACCGGCTACCAAGCCCGCTCCGGGCGCAACCGGCGGCAGCCGCTATGCGTCGGCGCCGGCGGCCTCGGCAGCGGCGGGGCGCGAGCGCCTTGCCCTGCAAGATTCGACGATGGTGAACCCGTTTGCGTCGCAACCGGCGCCAATTTCTTCCACGCCCGCGTCATCCGGCACGACGGAACCGCGCGAGCTGATCCAAGGATTGCCGGCGGCCAATAGTAGCCCGCAGAGTAATCCGGCGGCCGCCTTCGGCGAACAACTGCCGGCCGATACGGCCCGCTCCGCCCGGGCGACGTATTCGCAACCGCCACGCGACTACGGCAGCGGCGGACCGCTGCGACAGCCGGAGGGCGCGCCAAGCAGCCTCAACGGATTGGGAGGCGGTTCGCCCAGCTACAGCGCCGGCGGCGGCACGGCCGCGGCGATTGAAGGCACGGGTAAGCCGGGTGAACGCGCTCTGGAAGGACCTCAAAAGCCCACACTCGTGATTCAGAAGATCGCTCCGCCCGAGTTGCAAGTCGGCAAGCCGGCGAAATTCGTGGTCCAGGTGCGAAACGTGGGCGGCCAGGTGGCCGAAGAGGTCACGATCCGCGACGAAGTGCCGCAAGGCACGAAGCTGGTCAGTACGACGCCCACAGCAGTAAGCGATGGCAGCCGATTGGTGTGGCAACTCGGCAAGTTGTCTGCGGGCGAAGAACGAACGATCGAGATGCAGGTGATGCCAACCGCCGAAGGCGAGATCGGCAGCGTGGCCACCGTGACGTACTCGGCGCAAGCGTCGGTAAAAGCCCGCTGCACGATGCCGCAGTTGGCCCTGCGGCTCACGGCGCCGAACCAGGTCATGATCGGCGGCGAGCAGCGGGTGAAGATCGAGCTGCGGAACCCGGGCACCGGCGACGCAACGGGCGTGATGCTGTTCGAAAACGTCCCGCCCAACGTGCGGCACGCGGCCGGCCCGGCCCTGGAATTCGACATCGGAACGCTGCGGGCCGGCGAGTCGCGCGAGCTGGAGCTGGTCCTCAAGGCGGAAAAGGCCGGGAAGGTCGTCAACGTGCTGTCCGCTCGGGCCGAAGGCAATCTTCAAGTTCAGCAACAGGTCGAATTCGAGGTGATTGCCCCCGCACTGTCGGTCGAGGTCAATGGCCCGGAGCGACGTTATCTGGAACGCCCCGCCACGTATGAAGTCATCGTCGCCAACCCGGGTACGGCCGTAGCGCACGACGTGCAACTGGTCACCAAGCTGCCGAAGGGCATGCGATTCGTCCGCGCCAACAATATGGGCGAGTATGATGCGTCGACCCACGCCGTCTATTGGAGCCTGGCCGAACTGCCCGAGGGCGAGCGGGGCAGCGTGGAACTCGTGGCGATGCCGATCGAGACCGGGCCGCAGATGCTCCAAGTCGAAGGCCACGCGCAGCCGGGACTTTCAGACCAAAAACAGCAGCAGATTATTGTCGAGGGCCTCGCGGCCATCATGTTCGAGGTTCGCGATCTGGAGGACCCGATCGAAGTGGGCGGCGAGACGGGCTACGAGATTCGTGTCGTCAACCAGGGCACGAAGGCGGCGACGAACGTCAAGGTGGCGATCAATCTGCCGCCGGGCATGAAGGTGATCTCCGCCGAAGGCGAGACCCGCCACGCTACCCAGGGCAGCAGCATTCTGTTCGAGCCGCTGGCCCAACTGGCTCCCAAGGCCGACACCGTCTATCGCTTGAAAGTGCAGGGTCTCCAGGCAGGCGATCAGCGGGTGACCGTAGAAGTGAACACCGACGACCTGGGCCAGCCGATCCGCCGCGAGGAAAGCACCCGCGTGTTTGGGGACCAGTAGGTCGGCAACCCCCCACGTGATGGCGAGCCAGGGCCCGCATCGCGGTACGCAAAAACGCCATCTCGGCTTCCGCAAATTGATGCCCGGCGAATCGCCCGCTACGGCAGGAAATGCCGAGAAATCAGCATTTTCTTGTACTCGGCGTTCCAAGGCCCTGCAGCTTCGGATGCGCAAGACCCATAAAACTGCAGGGTTAGGTTTCTAAGAAATTTTCTTCAAATAATCGTCGAAAACACTTGTGCGACGTGCCGTGAAGTCTTAACATTGAAGGTAGGCAGAGAGGTGGTGCGCTCGTCGGAGCGCGGCGTGGAGTGTTTTGGTAGCTCCGTACGTTTGCCTTCTTATCTCCAACGAGGTGGGTGTTCTAATGACGAGTGGATTTCTGCGCAGAATCTTCTACGGGACCGTCGTCGTTGCGAGTCTTTTCGGATGGTTCCAACTGGCCAGTGCGGCCGTGATCAGCGGTGCGCTTTACGAATCGTTCAATTACGCGCCAGGATCCCAAGTATCAACCAGCAGCGGACTCAATGGAGGGTCGGGCTGGAATTCGACTGGCGACTTCAATCTCGCGAATGCGGTAACCTCCCAGTGGGGCGATCCATCGACGGGCGCACCGGGAAATACGAACGGTCTGGCGGGCGGGTCGGCCGCTGCCAAGACCATCGCGGCTGGCACGCTGAGCTATTCCGGCGCAACTGGCTATCCGATAATGGGCCAGGGAAACAGGTTCGATATGAATGCCGCGCTCGCAAATCAAAGCAACAACATCGGCCGACCACTGGGCGGCCAGACGATCGACTCGGGTACGACCTACTTTAGCTTTCTTGTCCGTAAAAACACACCCGATTCGATCCGGACGTACAATCTCGCCTTTTTTAACACGAACAGCGAACGCTTCGCCGTCGGACAAATTGGGACCAGTAGTGGAAACACCGGCGGAAACATCGCCCTATTGATGAACAATCAGAATCCAGCCGGCTTGGTGCAGGCGGCAACGCCGATCGCATCGGGCACCGGCATCACCCACTTGATCATCGGCCGAATCGACTGGAACGCGGGCGGCAACGAGACCGTTTCCCTCTGGGTTGATCCGACGGACGTAACGACGGAGGTGGCTGCCGGGCCGGTTTACGTATCGACGAGCGGCTTCGAATTGACGGCCCTTACTGGCATTCGACCGTTTGTCGGAAACAACGCGACCATCGCGGGCTTCAATGCAACCGCAGTGGATGTTGATTTCGACGAGATTCGCTTGGGCGGATCGTGGGCCTCGGTGACGACCGATCCGCTGCCAATTGTGCCGGAGCCGGGGACTTGCGTTTTGGTCACATTGGCTGGAGTTGTCTGCTGTTTTGGACTGCGCCGGCGAAAAGCCTAAGCGCGATGCAAATTTGATTCGGCAGCGAGCCCGGCCAACTTGGCCGGGCTCGTTTCGTTTGGTGACTTGGACCGAAGACGTTCATGCTGGCCGCATGAGCGATCGCAAATGCGTCTCGACACATTCGGCCAGCACGGGCGGATTGTAGCCGCCCTCCAGCACGCTCACCACACGGCCATTGGCATGGGCGGCCGCCACGTCGCACACGATGTTCGTCAACGTGGCGAAATCGTCGACTTCCAGCCCGAGCGATCCGACCGGATCTGTACGGTGCGAGTCGAAGCCCGCGCTGACCAATACCAGCTGCGGCCGGATGCGGGCGGCAAAGTCCTCCAATTCGCGTCGGAACCGGTCGCGGTATGTTTCCTGCGGCGTGCCAAATGAGACCGGCAAATTGCGCGTCGCGCCCAAGCCTTCGCCGGTGCCGGTTTCATCGGCCGCTCCGGTGCCCGGATAAAACGGCCAGCGGTGAGCGGAAAGGAATCCGACGCGGCCGTCGGCGTAGAACGTGTCCTGCGTGCCGTTGCCGTGGTGCACGTCCCAATCGACCACCAGCACGCGATCGAGCTCGTGTTCGGCAAGTGCGACGTGGGCGGCCACGGCGATATTGTTGAACAGGCAGAACCCCATCGCGCGATCCGCGAGTGCATGGTGGCCGGGCGGCCGCACGAGGCACAGCGCGGTCTTGATATCGCCGGAGAGCACGCGGTCGACGGCGTCGCAGGCCGCGCCGGCCGCCAGTTGGGCCACATCGGCGGAAGCCGGGCTGAGGACCGTATCCGGATCGAGCATTCCGCCACCGCGCTGGGCCATGGCGGTGACGCTGTCGATGTATGACGGTTCGTGAACGCGCTGGAGCCGCTCGCGCGACGCGGGCTGCCAGGCAGGCCGCACGCATTGGTCTGGCAGCCCGGCCGCATCCAGCCGGGCAACGATCTGCCGCAGCCGCTCGGCCCGCTCCGGGTGGTGGCCCGTATCGTGGTCCAGGAATCGCGGATCGCAGTATAAGAGCGTCATGGCGGCGGATTCGGCCGTTTGAGGCAATTCATCGTTTCGAGCAGCCGTGAAATATCTCCCCAAGTCGATAGCGAATACTACACAGGCGGCGGCCGCACGGGATGGCTGGGGGCCCGAAAACTTGAATCGGACCCCCGCTCTTGGTACAGTGGAATCGGGAAGTTGTCCAGCACGCGATCGCTCTATCTTGTTGATTCCCAGCAGTTTATCGCGAATGCTGAAAGGGCGGAACGACGGAACCGAGGAGCGTGCGCGATGCCTGTTGATCGATCTACCGGCGCAGCGGTCAAGGCCGTGCCCACTCGAGCCGCGACGGTTGTGCATGCGTCGGTGGTGTGCGCCAGATGGCTCTTGATCGCATTGGTTGCGACGATTTTTTCGACATCGGCCGCCGCCCAGCAGTACAAGATTGATCAAGCCGATGAGAAAGCGCTCCGCAGCAGCCAAGCAGCGCTATTGTGCGCGCGTGGTGCGCCCTATACCGACGCGGAGAGAGTGAAAGTCGAGGAGTATTTCAACAAGGGTTTCTTCCCGGACATGACCCGGTATGAGCCGGCCGCGCTCGGTAAGCTCGGCGACAAACGGGACAGAGTATTATTCCGGAGTTATCTCTGGGCCACGTCGAACCAGCAGTTGCAGAGCGATATCACGAAGTGGGCGTTTGACGCGATGAAGCGAATGGCTTCGCCCGGATATCATCCGGCCGTTCGTTACAACGCGGTTCTGATCATCGGCATGCTCGACCAGGAGTATGCCATCGAGGCGGGGACGAATCGGCGTCCGCCAAAGCCTCTTCCCGAGGCCAACGGGTTTCTCGTGAAGATCGTCAATGCCGGGGCGGCCGGCAGCAAAGTCGTGCCGCCGGTGCTGGTGGCCGGATCGCTCGTTGGGCTGGAACGTCACGCCAGATTTCGAGAGGGCCTGCCGCGCGAGTCGGTCGAGGCCATGACGGGTGCCGTGCTCAAGATGGTAACGCAAGACAAGCCGACGATGGACATGGATCGAGACGTGCACGCTTGGATGCGGCTCAAGGCGGCCGGCGTGCTGGCCCAGCTCGGCAGCGTCGGGACGAACAATCAGGTCCACGACGCGCTCGTGAAGATGATTTCGGACAGCCGGTCGATCGACGACCGCTGCGCGACGGCGGCGCTGTTGGCGAAGATCAAGTACGAGGGGGCGAAAATCGATGGGCCGGCCGCAACCGAGAAGATGCTCGCGCTGGCCCGCGACGTGGCGGCGGCCGAGGCCAAGCGGGCCGAGGATTTCCGCGACAGGCGATTCACCGGCGGCGGAGGCGGGATCAGCATGGAGCGGGAAATGTATCGGGGGCGATCGGACGAGGGGGGCAGCGCGTTCGTTGGCGAAGAGCTGGACGAGTATCCGCGCCGTCATGTCCTCGCGCGACTCATCGGCTTGAAGACTGGATTCGAGACACTGAAGCCGGTGGTCCCCGCCGACGCACAGACGAAGTTCGACGCAATTATCGCCGCCCTCGATCCGGCGATCGAAGCGGCGGCCAACAAGGATACGGTCAGCCTCAACGTGGCCCGCGCCGTGGTGACCATGGCGGGCGCAATCCAAGCGATTGCCGGAGGGACCACTCCGGCCGCGGCCCCGGCGGATGATGCGGGATTCGAAACGCCGGTCGAAGCACCGGCCGCCACTGCGCCCGCAGAAGCTGCCCCGGCGGGCGCCGCGCCGGCGGAAGCGTCGCCGGCCGCCGCCGAACCTGCGACCGGGCGATGATCGCGCCGCGCGATTATTTCGTCTGGCTCTCGCGAACAGGCACTGGCCGCGCTTCTCGTGTGCCCAGGCCCGCCAGCGCCAGGCAGCCGAGCAGGATGGACAGGTAGAACAAGTCGCCGGCGAGCATCCAGCGAAAGAACGGCACCGCCGCCCAATAACACTCAGTCAGTCCGGCAAGCGTCTTCTGGTAGTCGCTCTGAAATGCCCACACGGCGAAATTCGACACCAACCAGAACAGCGTGGCCGGAACCAATCCGCACACGGCCCACCGCCAGGCCGACGACCAGCCGCGATGCGAGCCGGCCATCATCCGCCCGAGCCAAACCGGGACAGTCATCACGGCATAGGTGGCGAACATCACGGGGAAGTTGTCGTGTGCCGGTAGCAGCAGATCGCTGATTGCCAGGATCGCCAGCGGCACGAGCAGGGCGATCGCGACGCGCGAGAAATAGTAGCCTGCGAAAATCGCCGCGGCGGCCGTGGGCGTGAAGCACCATTCCGGCTGGCCCCAGCGGCCTGCCACGCCGATGGCCACGAGCAACGCGAAAACGAGCAAGTCCTGGACGGATTGTTGGCGATTTTGGTTCACGGTAAGGCAACTCCAGTGGACAGGGACGAAGTAATTCTTATCTTACTGCGGCGGCGCAAAGCTCCACAAGACATGGTCGCCCGGCTGCAGCTCGTAGATGGCAAAACTTCGGTCGGCCCGCTGGCCGTTGACCGAATACATCCAGTTACGCCCGCCGGCTCCTTCATTCGTTACGTCGTCAATTTGAGTGAGGAACGCCGACGAGCCGGACCCCTGCTGCACGATGCGGAGCCGTGGGACTCCGTTCAGCAGATCACGAACCGTCATGCCCTTGGACCAAGAAATCTTGTCCGTTTGTGGCAAATGGCCGTCATTGAACTGAACGATCAGGGCGACCGTTTCAGTGGATCGTGCGCCGGCTGGCGTGGCCGACGCTGGTCCGACCGACACACTTGCGTCATTGCGAACACCACTGCTCTTGAAGAGGAGAATCGCAAGCAGCACCAGCGCCAGAAGCAGGGGAAGTCGCCACCACGAACCGCATGCACATGCGGCGGCCGCGTGATCGGGTCGGGCATTTTCCGATTTGTTCGAGAACGTGGTCACGATGTCAAGATAGCGGTCCGTGCCTGCGGGGCAAGCCCGCTCGGCTGAGCTCGTCGAAGGCCGCCGCTAAATGAGTCTGTTTGGGCCTGCCGTCGCGGGTGAAAGTGCGGTATCCTGACCCCCATGGCGGCGAGCACCACTCTTTCGCTGACGTTTCCGGAGGCCGGCATCGCCGTTCTGACGCTCGACGACCCGGAGTCCAGCGCCAACGTCCTTTCGCGGCACGTGCTCGACGCCCTGGAGCGCCATCTCGACGATCTCGACAAGCGCCCAGGCGTGGCCGGACTGATCATCCGCTCCGCCAAGCCGGGCATGTTCATCGCCGGGGCCGACCTGAAGGAATTCGTCACCTGGCTGGACGCGCCCCGGCAGGAAGTGACCAGTTTTTGCCGCCGCGGCCAGCAGCTCTTTGGCCGACTGTCGCGGTCGAATTACGTGACGGTGGCGGCGATCGACGGCATGTGCGTGGGGGGCGGGGCGGAGCTGGCGATTTGGTGCGACCGCCGCGTGATGACCACCGCCGACAAAACGGCCTACGGCTTCCCCGAGGTGAAGTTGGGGCTGTACCCGGGTTGGGGTGGCACGGCCCGCGCGCCGCGGATCATGGGACTGGCCAACGCCGTCGAATTGATCACGGGCGGTGAGAACATCGATGCCCGTGCGGCGGCCGTCATGGGCCTGGCCAACGACGTGGTTACGGCCCCGCCGGACGATGCGGGCGTGACGTTGCTCGCCGCCGCCATGCACATGGTGCGGGCCGAGCAAAAGTCCGGTGACTTCCGCCGCGACCGCAAGCGCTGGGCGGGACCGATCGCCATCAGCGAAACGGAGCTCGGCTTTCTGGGCGCAACGGCCAGCGCCTACATTCAAGGTCAGACCAAGGGTCACTATCCGGCGCCGATCGCCGCGTTGGAAGTGATGCTCGGCGCGGCCGGCGTGGACATTGAAACCGCTTGCCAGATGGAGGCCGACGAGTTTCCCAAGCTGTTCGGCTCGCCGGTCAATCGCGCGCTGTTGAACTTGTTCTTCCTGCAGGACCGCAACAAAAAGGTCACCGGTGTCGCCAAAGACGTTAAGCCGCAGAAGGTCGCGTCGGCCGGGGTCGTGGGAGCCGGCGTGATGGGGCAGGGCATTGCGGCCGCCAACGTGAAGCGGGGCATCCCAACCGCGCTGATGGACTCGAACGCAGCGGCGCTTAATCGCGGCGTACAAGGCGTGCTCAACGAAGTCGCCTACAATAAGCAACTGAAAGGTCCCGACGTGAAGCGGGCGGTTGAACTGGCCCCGCTCGTCAACGGCACCTTCTCCGATATCGAGCTGAGCCATTCCGACATCATCATTGAGGCCATCGTTGAAAACGCCGAGGCGAAGCGGCATTTGTTCGCCCGCATCGAGCCGTTGGTGAGCGACGAAGCGCTCCTCTGCTCAAACACGTCGACGATTCCGATCACACAATTGGCCGTCGGCCTGGAACGGCCGGAGCGTTTTTGCGGATTGCACTTTTTCAACCCGGTGCGGCAGATGCAGCTCGTGGAGGTGATCCGCGGGCAGAAAACGGGCGACGCCACGATTGCCACGGCTGTCGCGTACGCCCGTGCGCTGGGCAAGTCGCCGATCGTCATGCACGACGGCCCCGGTTTTCTGGTGAACCGGTTGTTGCTGCCGTACATGAACGAGGCGGCGCTGCTCGTCGAAGAAGGCGCGAGCCTGGCGGAGATCGAGCAGGCGGCCAAGGCATTCGGCATGCCGATGGGGCCGTTTACGCTGTACGACGTGGTGGGGTTGGACGTGGCCGTACACGCCGGGCGGGTGATGCTCGAGGCGTTTCCCGATCGCGTCGTGCCGGCCCAGATCGTGCAGAAGCTGGTCGACCGTGGCCGGATTGGCCAGAAGGCCGGCCGCGGATTCTTCGATTACGCGCCCGCGAAAGGCGGCAAACCGCCACGCGGCACGTACAGCGACGAAGTGGCCCGGCTCATCGACGAATGCCGCAAGGGTGCACCGCGCAGGTTCTCGGTCGATGAGCTGACGGATCGATTGTTCCTGCCGATCGTGGTCGAAGCGACCCGAGTGCTCGAGGATGGCCTCGTGCCCGACGCCCGCGACGTGGACCTGGCATTGATTCTCGGCATCGGCTTTCCGCCATTCCGCGGCGGCCTGTTCTTCTGGGCCGATCAGCTCGGCCCCGCAAATATCGTCGAAAAACTCAAGCCGTACGCCGAACTGGGCCAACGCTACGAGCCAACCAGACTGCTCACCAAGCTCGCCCAAACGAACGCAAAGTTCTACGATTAGACAATGCAATTGATTCACCACGGAGGCACGGAGGACACGGAGAAGAAGGTGCGAAGTCAATCGGGCAATAAATTGGCACCGCTAATATTCGCTAATGGTCGCTAACAGGGGAAGGAATAGGAGAAGGTTTGTAACATAGTTTCTTCATTAGCGTCCATTAGCGGTTTGTTTCGTTCGGTTGCTTTCTCCGTGTCCTCCGTGCCTCCGTGGTCAATTCCTTGGCCGTTGAATTATGAAGAGCGCCGTTATTGTTGATTGCTGCCGCACGCCGATTGGCCGGGCGCACGCCGAGAAGGGCGTCTTCCGCGATGTCCGCTCCGACGATCTGGCCGTGGCAGTGGTCCGCGCGCTCGTGGAGCGGACCGGCATCGAACCGGCCGCGATTGAGGACGTCGTTCTGGGCAACACGCAGCAACAGCGCGAACAAGGTTTCAACGTGGCGCGGTCGGTCGGCTTGATGGCCGGGCTGCCGGTCGAGGCGGCGGGGGCCACGGTCAATCGGCTCTGCGGCAGCAGCTTGCAGGCGCTGGCGCAGGCGTCGCACGCCATCCTCGCCAATGCCGAGGACGTGCAGATCGTCGGCGGGCTGGAGCACATGCACCACATCCCGATGGACGCCGGCATCGACCTCAATCCGAAACTCTTCACGCGCACCAGCAAGGGCGCGCTGATGATGGGCATCACGGCCGAATTCCTGGCCCAGACGCAGGGAATCAGCCGCGAGGAACAGGACCGCTTCGCGCTCGGCAGCCATCAGAAGGCGAGCATCGCTTCAGCGGGCGGAGAGTTCATGCAGGAAATAGTCCCCGTCTGGGGCCGCGACGAGGCGGGCAACCGCGTCCTGGTCGAGCGCGACCAGTGCATCCGCACGGACGCCAGCCTGGAATCGCTCTCCGCGCTGAAGCCGGCGTTCATGCCGGAGATCGGCACCGTCACCGCGGGCAACAGCTCGCCGCTCAACGACGGCGCCGCAGCGCTATTGGTGATGAGCGAAGTCAGCGCTCAGCGGCTCGGGCTCAAGCCGCTGGCGAAAATCCGCGCCACGGCGGTGGCCGGCGTCGACCCGTGCGTGATGGGCACCGGCCCGGTGCCGGCCACGCAAAAGGCGCTTCAGCGCGCGGAACTCAAGCTGGCCGACCTCGACCTGGTGGAGCTGAACGAAGCATTCGCGTCGCAAGCCTTGGCCTGTATCCACATGCTTGGCCTGGACGAAGCGAAAGTGAACGTCCGCGGTGGAGCGATTGCCATCGGCCACCCGCTCGGTGCCTCCGGCGCCCGCATCGCCACCACGCTGATTCACGCGATGCACGACCGCGACGCGACGCTCGGCTTGGCCACCATGTGCATCGGCGTCGGCCAAGGCATCGCCGTGATCTTCGAGCGGGTTTAGGGCCCGCTCTTGGGATTATCCAACGCCCCGCAGAATCTTGCGCGCCAGGGATTCGCCGATCTCACGGTGTCGCGGCACCGGCTGCGAGACGCCGGTGTTCGGATTTCGATACCAATCGTGCTTGCCGCCGTGTCGGACCAGAACGCATCCGAAACTTTCGATCTGACGAATAAGATCGACGCGTTTCATGATACTGCTAGTTCATCGACTTTACGGATACCCGGAATCTGACCGCCCGTGAGATCTCGATATAGATCGACGAGATGCACTTTTAGATCGTCGAAGGATTCTCCCTGCGTCCAATAGTCGGGATAGTCGACGAAATAGCCGATGAACAAATCACCGTCTTGCCAATGCACATATTTGGCTGTTTGCATGGGAGACACTCCGCATTGTTGCCTCACTTAATTCTAGCAGGCGGCTTTCAGCCAAACAGGCTGAATCACCGACTTTCTGCCGCCATCTGCTTGACCCGAAACTCCAATTCTGCTTGACGTTACGCGCCTTCCAGCGTAGATTGGGCAATTGGTAAAGGGGGTTCCGGCGCGGTTCGCAGCCGCACTTCCGTCTGCGAAGCGCGGTGTGTTGATTGCTATTCTTGTCGCGCGGATCGCGGGCCACGTGACGTGGCGGGATGGGGCACCATCGGGACGCCTCCTCTTCGGAACTCGTGCGACAGCGAGAGCGACAGGCGAAGGGCGGTTACCATGCAACTCGGTAAAGCACTGGTCGGAGCAATTATTGGCGCTGCCGTTGGCATCGCCGTGCTGATTGCCGTGCAGCATTTCGGCCGGATCGATAAGACCTGGTTGGCGATCGTCGTCGCACTGATAACCGGCCTGGGCGTGCGCGCGATGGTCTCGACCACCGGGCACGCCAGCTACGTGCGCGGCGCGCTGACCGGCGTGCTGGCGCTGGCCGCCTATTACGGCGGCACGCAGTTGTTTTCCGAATTGGCGACGCGCGGCATCTTGGAGAAAAAACTGCAGGCCCCGCCGCCCGTCGCGGCCACGGAGACGGAGGAGGGGGCAACGGCCGAGGCCGACGGCGTGGAAGTTCCGCTCGAACCGGCCGCCCCGGATCAGCCCGTAGTGGCGCTGCCGAACCGCGACGCACAAATGCAACGGCCGGGAATGCAACAATTCTCGACGTGGGACTTTGTCTGGCTCACGATCGCCGCGCTGCTGGCCTATGAGCTTGGCCGCGGCTCGTCACCCGCCGCACCGAAGCAGCCGGTTGTCCCGCCGCCAGATGCGACGTAGCGCGGCAGGGGCAAGTTACCTGAAGAGGGTGCCTGGGGTCGAGGCCCAGCCGAGCCCCCAGGTCGCGCGAATCTGGGGGCTCGCTTCAAGCTCGACCCCAGCCACCCGGTGTCACGTCAGCAAGGCCCGCAAGTACTGCCCCGTATGGCTCGCGTCGCACGCCGCGACTGCCTCCGGCGTGCCCACCGCCACGACGCGGCCGCCGGCGGCGCCGCCCTCCGGGCCCAGGTCGATCACCCAGTCGGCCGTCTTGATCACGTCCAGGTTGTGCTCGATCACCAGTACTGAGTTGTCCTGATCCACCAGCCTGTTGAGCACCGCCAGCAGCCGGCGGATGTCGTCGCTCGAGAGGCCGGTTGTCGGTTCGTCGAGGATGAACAGCGTGTGTCCCGCGGCAGGCCGGCCCAGCTCCGTCGCCAATTTGATCCGTTGCGCTTCGCCGCCGGAGAGCGTCGTCGACGGCTGGCCGAGCGTGAGATATCCCAGGCCGACATCGGCGAGCGTCGCCAGCAGCCGGCGGATGGTCTCGTGATTTTCAAAGAATAGGGCGGCCTCGTCGACGCTCAGCGCCAATACGTCGGCAATCGACTTATCGCGGTACTTTACGGCCAGGGTCTGGCGATTGAACCGCGCGCCGTGACACACGGGACAGGGCACTTCGAGATCGGGCAGAAAATTCATCGCGATTCGGCGAACACCTTGCCCTTCGCACTCCTCGCACCGGCCGCCGTTCGTGTTGAAGCTGAACCGGCCGATGCCGTGGCCGCGTTGACGGGCCTCGCGCGTACCGGCAAACACGCGGCGGATGTCGTCCCAGATGCCGGTGTACGTAGCCGGATTCGAGCGCGGCGTGCGGCCGATCGGCGACTGATCGACTTCGACCAGCCGGTCCAATTGCGATACGCCGCGAAGTCTTTCATGCGGCGCCGGGCGGCCTTCCGTCCCATTCAGCCGGCGGGCCAGTGCGCGGGCCAGCGTGTCGACAACCAGCGAGCTCTTGCCCGAGCCGCTTACGCCGGTCACGCACACGAGCAGCCCCAGCGGAACTTCGACGTCGATATTCTGCAGATTGTGGGCCGTCGCGCCGCCAATCTGCAGCGCGCGTGTTTTGGCCGGTCGACGGCGCTCGGCCGGCACCGAGATCGCTTGCCGCCCCGACAGGTACGCGCCGGTAATCGACGCCGCAAATTGCCCGAGTGCATCGGGCGTGCCCTCGGCCACGACGCGGCCGCCGCGGCTGCCGGCGCCGGGGCCCATGTCGATGAGATGATCGCTCTCGCGCATCAACGCTTCATCGTGCTCCACCACGACCACGGTGTTGCCCTGCGCCTGCAGATCGCGAAGCGCGGCGATGAGCCGGCCGTTGTCGCGCGGGTGAAGCCCAATCGACGGCTCGTCGAGCAGGTACAGCACGCCGACCAGTCCCGATCCAATGCCGGTGGCCAACCGCACACGTTGCCGCTCGCCGCCGCTGAGCGAATCGGCCGGCCGATCGAGCGTCAGGTAGTCGGTGCCGACGCGCTCCAGAAACTTCAGGCGGCGGACGATTTCAGCAACGATCGGCTCGGCGACGGGCCGCTGGTCGCCGCCGAACGATAGCCTGGCGAAGAATGTCAGCGCCGCCGTGACGGAGAGCGCCGTGATTTCGTGGATTGCCAGTCCGCCAAGTCGGCAGGCCCGCGCTTCCGGTCGCAGCCGAGTACCGTGACAGGCGCAACAGATGTTGTCGGAGCCATCATCGTCAACGTCGGGTGGCTGGGGTCGAGGCTCGGCCGAGCCCCCAGATTTAT
>JBIOWO010000136.1:0-10557 GCA_044868555.1 Lacipirellulaceae bacterium
TGCTCCATCAATCGGCCTTCCACGGTCTCATCGGCCGTGCGCACTGTGGACGTGCCCTTGCGTCCCAGCAGGAACATCACGATCCCGAACGCGAGCAAGATTAGCCCCCACCACAGATTGATGTTGATGCCCAGCGACCGTTCATAAATCGCCTTGTCTGCCCAACCCAGATCGAAGGCGATCAACAGCGCGCCGACCACCGCAAACATCAGGCCGATCGGAATCCGAATATCGAGCGTCATATTAACGTCCCCTATCAAGGCAGGTATTTCGGCCCGCGATGCTTACCAGAAATACCAGTTAAGCGCCGCCGCCATCAACAGCACAATCACGCCCAGCGTCGCCGGGCGCTCGTACCAAGCGCCGCCTTCGTCCTTCGGCCGCTCGGTGAGTGAATACACCAGTCCGACTAGCTCCTTATCGTCGCGCGGCTGGGTGAACAGACTCACGACGATCGTGACGATAAAGCACACAGACCACGCCCAGATGGCCATCCAAAAGTTGGCGGCCATTTCGCTCTGATACGTGTTGGCAATCCACGTCCCCCCAGTCAGCCAACCGCCTTTGATGCCAACCGCCGCCCCCTGTGGCAATGTCAGGCCGTGATGAATCATGGCGGCCAGCGTACCCGCGACGAGTCCCCAGAACGCCCCGTGACCTGTCGCCCGTTTCCAAAACATACCGAGCAAAAACGTCGCGAACAGCGGCGCGTTCACAAACCCGAACACGAGCTGCAGCATGTCCATGATGTTGTTGAACCGCGTCGCCGCGTACGCGGCCGCGATCGACAGCGCAATGCCCCACACGGTCGTCAGCCGCCCGACCCACAAGTAGTGCCGATCGCTCGCCCCTCGATGGATGTAACTTTGATAGATGTCATAGGTAAACACGGTGTTGAACGCGGTGACGTTTCCCGCCATGCCCGACATGAAGCTGGCCAGCAGCGCAGTCAACCCCAGCCCCAGAATGCCGGTCGGAAAATAGTGCAGCAGCATGTTGGGGATCGCCAGATCGTAGTCGAACTCCGGCTTGCCGTCCTTGTCGAACTTCGGCTCGCCCGTCTTCTCATCGACCTTCTGTGGAATGATTCCCTTCCGTGCAAGCTCAACGCCCGGCTTGACGTGCGCCGCCAACGGCATCGGCACGGTCGACGGCAGCGCCACGGCAATAATGCCCGGCACGATCACCAGGAACGGGAAGAACATCTTGGGAACGGCCGCGATCAGCGGCGTTCGCCGCGCGGCGCTCATCGACTCGGCGGCCATCGCCCGCTGCACGACCAGGAAGTCAGTACACCAATAGCCGAACGACAGCACGAAGCCGAGCCCCATCGCCAGGCCGAACCACTCGATGCCCATGGCGTTGTTTTGTGCGCTATCCATGCCCTGCCACGAGTGCATGAACCCGGCCGGAGCCTTCTCCGTCAAACCGCCAATTCCTTCAACGTTCTTCAGCCCCAGCCACACCAGCGGCAGGAAGCCGGCCACGATCAGGAAGAACTGCAGCACTTCGTTGTAGATGGCGCTCGTCAACCCGCCGAGGAAAATGTACACGAGCACGATCAGCGACGAAATCAGAATGCAGGCGTGGAAGATCGACTCCGGCGACACGCCGGCCCACGCGAATGCCGCGTCGAACAGGTGCAGCGTTTGAATAATCTTGGCCATCGCGTACATCGAGATGCCGGACGAGAAGACGGTCATCGCGGCGAAAGTCAGCGCGTTGAACGCCCGCGTCTTTTCGTCAAACCGCAACTTCAAGTATTCCGGCACCGACCGGGCCCGCGAGCCGTAATAAAACGGCATCATGAAAATGCCGACGAACACCATCGCCGGGATGGCGCCGATCCAATAGAAGTGGCTCGTCGCGATTCCGTACTTCGCGCCGGACGCACCCATGCCGATCACTTCCTGCGCGCCCAGGTTGGCCGAGATGAACGCCAGGCCCGTGATCCAGGCCGGAATCGAGCGGCCCGATAGAAAGAAGTCCGTGCTCGACTTGATCGACCGCCGCAGCACGAAACCGATGCCTAGCACGAACACCAGGTACACCGCCATGATTACCCAGTCGATCGTCGTAAGACTCATGCTCCAACCCCGTTGAGAAAGGTTTACAGGTCAAAGCTCCCGCCTGAAGTCGCCGCCGACCATGCTGCGCACGGTGCCCGCTGGCCGCGTAGCCACCATTCAATCCGAAAACTCTGCGATTTGCTAGAGCGCGTCGCCCAACTTTTTGGGGTGCCTCGATCCGTGATGCACGCCTTGCTACAATCGCAGCCAACTCGTCGCGCCGCAAAATTTCCCGTCGAACTCGCATGTCAAATCTCGCCGAATTGGTCGATCCTCTCCTGCGCCTACACGATCGCGTGCGTGATCTGGTGGTGACGACCTGCGAACAGCGCCCCGCCGGCGACTTGGCCCACGTCGTCCACGAAGGTAGCGGCGATGTCATCTACGCAGTCGATCAAATCGCCGAGACTGCGCTCCTGGACGGCCTGACGCGCGAAATCGCGGCCATCGAGCCAATCGTGCTCATCGGCGAGGGGCTGCCGAACGGTCGGATGACGCTGCCGCAATCGGCCGACCCGGCCGACGCCAGGTGGCGGATCATCGTCGACCCGATCGACGGCACCCGTGGGCTGATGTATCAGAAGCGGTCCGGCTGGATCCTCACCGGCGTCGCGCCCAACCGCGGCGAGGCCACGTCGTTGGCCGACATCGAGCTGGCCGTCCAAACTGAAATCCCGCTGATCAAACAACACCTGTGCGATCAATTGTGGGCGGTCCGCGGACAGGGTGCACGCGGAGTGCGCGTCAACCGCGTGACGAACGAAGTGGATCAACTCGCAATTCAGCCATCCACGGCAACCGATCTGCGCGACGGCTTCGCCACCGTGTGCCGCTTCTTCCCCGGCGGCCGCGACGTGTTGGCCGCGATCGACGATGAGCTCTGCGCACGGCTGCTTGGCGCACAACAACCGGGCGCTGCCTCCGTGTTTGAAGATCAATACGCATCGACCGCCGGGCAACTTTACGGACTGATGATGGGGCAGGATCGCCTCGTCGCCGACCTGCGCCCGCTCGTCTGGCCGCCCGTAACCGCCCGCGGCCAAACGCCCGGTCACTGCTGCCATCCGTACGACATCTGCACCAAGGTCATCGCCGCGGAAGCGGGAGTGACCGTGACTGCCCCAGACGGCAAATCCCTGGACGCACCGCTCGACACGGAAACAAACGTCGCCTGGGTCGGCTACGCCAACCGGCGGTTACAGGCGCAGATTGAACCGGTGCTCATCGAATTGCTGCGTGAACACGCGCTAATCGTCGGAAAATGACGCAACAGGTTAAAAACTCCCCGCTAACCGGAAGTGCGCTTCATTCCAGCGCAACTCGTTCTTGAAGTCGCGGAGGCTGGTGTTCCGGTCGATGACCACCAGCTCGACGCCCGCCATCTCCGCGAACGCCTCCATGTGGGCCGTGGTTACTGCCTGGCTGAAGCCCGTGTGATGCGGGCCGCCGGCGTAAATCCATGCGGCGGCGGCCGTCGATAGGTTTGGCTTCGCGTCCCACAGCGCGCGGGCGACCGGCAGTTTTGGCAGCGGTTCGAGCGGCGCGACGACATCCACCTCGTTGACCAGAAAGCGGAACCGTCCGCCCAGGTCGAGAATGGCCGCGTTGATTGCCGGGCCGGGCGGTGCGTCGAACACCAGCCGCACCGGGTCCTCCTTGCCGCCGATCGACAGCGGATGGATTTCCAGCGATGGCCGGCCGGCCGCGATCGACGGGCAAATCTCCAGCATGTGCGCGCCCAGCACGAGCGACCGCTTTGGATCCAAGTGATACGTGTAATCCTCCATGAACGACGTGCCGCCCTTCATGCCGGCCGACATTACTTTCATCGCCCGCACGAGCGCTGCCGTCTTCCAATCGCCTTCGGCGCCAAAGCCGTAGCCGTCCGCCATCAACCGCTGCGCCGCGACGCCCGGCAACTGCTTCAGCCCGTGCAGATTCTCGAACGTGTCGGTGAACGCCTTGAATCGGCCCGCCTCCAGAAACGTCCGCAGGCCCAGCTCGATCCGCGCCGCATCGCGCAGCGACGACCGCCGCGCGCCGTTCTTCCGCAGCGGCTCGACTACCACGTACTCATCATCGTATCGCGCACAGAGCCGGTCGGCGTCCGCATCGCTGACACCGTTCACGGCCGCGGCCAGGTCGCCCATGCCAAAGCCATTCACCGCATAGCCCAGCCGCACTTGAGCTTCGACTTTGTCGCCTTCCGTCACGGCCACTTCGCGCATGTTGTCGCCAAAGCGGGCGATCCTTGCGCCTTGCGCATCGTGCCACGCCGCCGCCGCGCCGGCCCACGTTGCTATTTGCTGCTGCACGCCCTGATCCTGCCAGTGGCCGACGACGACCGTCCGCCCCAAACGTAGCCGGCTGCAGATGAAACCAAACTCGCGGTCGCCGTGGGCCGACTGATTCAGGTTCATGAAATTCATGTCAATCGTCGACCACGGAATGTCACGATTGAACTGCGTGTGCAGATGCGCGAATGGCTTATTGAGGAGGCTCAGCCCGGCAATCCACATCTTGGCCGGCGAAAACGTGTGCATCCAGGTGATGAGGCCCACGCAATTCGCGGCCCGATTGGCCTCCTGGCAGATGTCACGGATCGCGTCCGGGCCGGTCATCACCGGCTTGAACGCAATGCGAATCGGCATGCCGGCGTACTGGCCGAGGCCCTCCGCAATCTTCTGCGAATCCGCCGCAACCTGCTTCAACACCTCGTCGCCATACAGATGTTGACTGCCGGTGACGAACCAGACTTCGAGAGATTTCAGGTCGATCATGTAAGACTCCGCCGAGTTCAGAAATTCTTGGGGAAATAGTGAGTAGGTGAGTAGGTGGCGCGCAATTAAGTTCCTGACTCACCTACTCACTTACTCACCTACTCACTTACTCACTTCTGCCCGTAATACGCCCCCGGCCCGTGTTTGCGTTCAAAATGCTTGTCGAGCACAAATGCTTCAAGCACCGGCGCATCGGGGCGAATCAGCCGTGTACCGATGGCCATTTCCGCGACCGCTTCCAGCGCGACCGCATTCTTCACCGACGCCGCCACGCTCTCGCCCCACGCGAACGGTGCATGCCCGGCGACCAGCACGGCCGGCATCGCCGCGGCATCCAGATCGCGAAATCGCTCGATTATCACGTGCCCCGTGTTCGTTTCGTACGCATCATCCACTTCCTGCTTGGTGAGTGCCCGCGTGACCGGCACCGGCCCGCAGAAGTGATCCGCGTGCGTCGTGCCGAAGCACGGAATCTCGACGCGGGCCTGGGCGAACATCGTGGCGTACCGGCTGTGCGTGTGCGCGATACCGCCAATGTTCGAGAAATGCTGATATAGCAGCACGTGCGTCGGCGTATCGCTCGACGGCCTCAGCTTGCCCTCGACGACGTTGCCGTTCAGATCGACGACAACCATCTGCTCGGCCCGCATCTCATCGTATGGCACGCCGCTCGGCTTGATCACCACGTGGCGGCGGTCCGCGCTAATCCCGCTCACGTTCCCCCACGTGAGCGTCACCAGGCCGTGCGTAACCAAATCCAGATTAGCCTGGCATACGTCGTTTTTCAGTGCTTCGAGCATTGTTTCCCCAAAGTACTCCTCTCGCTCCGCGAGAGGAATCATCTCGCGGAGCGAGATGACTACACTGCTTTGCGCACCCGATTGCGAATTGCGATCAAATCCTTCATCACGCGGTTCAGCGCGAGGCGCTGGCCCGACAGTCCGAACGCATCGTGCAATTCTTTATACAGCGGGTAGAGCTCGGCGTACACGGCCGCACGTTTCTCGGCCGGGCGGAACACCTGTTTCTTGACGCCGGTCATCATTGTTTCCGCCTGTTGGACATCGGGATAAACCCCGGCCGCCACGGCGCCAAAAATCGCCGCCCCCAACGCACACGTCTGTGCCGAGCGGCTGATCTTCATCGGCCGGTTGCAGACGTCGGCATAAATCTGCATCACGAACGGATTCTTCTCCGCGATGCCGCCGCAATTGATCACGTCCTCGACTTTCACGCCATACTCCTCGAACCGATTGATAATCGTCAGCGCGCCGAACGCCGTCGCCTCCACCAGCGCGCGATAAATCTCCGGCGCCGTCGTGTGGAGAGTTTGCCCGATTAACAGCCCAGAGAGCAGCGGGTCGACCAGGATCGTGCGGTTGCCGTTGTTCCAATCGAGCGCCAACAGGCCGCTCTCGCCCGGTTGCAGTTTCTCGGCCTCGCGCGTGAGATTGGCGTGCGCTTCGCCTTTGGCAGCGTATTTCGCCGGCGCCAAATTGCGGACAAACCAGTTGAAAATATCGCCGACCGCCGACTGGCCCGCTTCCAGGCCGTACATGCCGGGGATGATCGAGCCGGGCACAATCCCGCACAGACCGGGGATTTCCGGCAGCTCCGACTCCATCGGCGCCACCATGGTGTCGCACGTGCTGGTGCCGATGATCTTCACCAATGTGCCCGGCTTGATGCCCGCGCCGACCGCCCCCATGTGCGCATCGAACGCGCCCACGGCGACCGCGATCCCCGGCGGCAGGCCGACCTTCTTCGCCACCGCCGGCGTCAAATGCCCGGCCACGCGATCGGCCGGTACCACTTCCCGCGAGTAGTGATCGCGGACCGCCACCAGGTCCGGATCGAGCGACGCCAAAAACGCGGCCCGCGGCAGCCCACCCCACTTCTCGCTGAACATTGCCTTGTGGCCGGCCGCGCAGATGCCGCGCTTCATCGTGTGCGGGTTCGTGTTACCCGTGATGTACGCGGGCACGAAGTCGGCCAGCTCGACCCAACTGTACGCGGCCGCAAACGTTTTCGGGTCCTCGCGCTTGCAGTGCCAGATTTTCGACCAGTACCATTCGCTTGAGTACGTGCCGCCGCACACGGCCAAATAACGGTCCGCATCCTGGCTGGCCTTGGCCGTGATCTCCGCCGCCTCCGCATGTCCGGTGTGATCCTTCCACAACCACGCCTGCGCGGCCAGCTTCTTTTTGAACCCCGGCTTGAGCGCGAGCGGCGTGCCGTCCAGATCGACGGGAATCGGCGTCGAGCCAGTTGTGTCGACGCCGATTCCGACGACGTTCTCCGGCTTGAATCCGCGCTTCTTCTTCGCCGCCGCCACCGCCTTCCGCACCGACGCGTGAAAGCCGTCGATGTAGTCGGCCGGGTTTTGCCGCGCCAGGTTCGGGTCCTTTGAGTCGAGCAGCACGCCCGCTTCGCCGCTCGGATAATCGTAAACGTGCGTGGCGATCTCCTCGCCGTCGGCCACGTCGACCACCAGCGCCCGCACGCTGTTCGTCCCATAATCAACGCCGATCGAAAACTTGCGACTGCTGGACTTGGCCATAGTTCTCACCTGATACTCATGATGTCATTCGCGCCACGCCTCGGGGTCGGGAGTTTTTTGCGACTAAATGACGGTGCCTTCTCGCTTCGCTTACCCGTCGCAAAAGAGTCCCGACCCCCTTGGCCCGCACGCTAGCCCGCGCAGACATTCGCGCCGACCGCCGAGAGTGTTATCCTACTGACACAACGCCGACTTGCAATATGCTTGGTGCACAATATGCAAATTGAAGGTCGGGCTTTCTAGCGTGGCTTGACGTTGCCCAATACTAGAAAAATGTCGGGCTGCGAAGCATAACTTACGGGACTCATCGCTATGCGCGTACTGGTTACCGGCGGGGCGGGCTACGTCGGCTCGCATGCCGCCAAGCTGCTCGCCGCCACCGGCCACGACGTCGTCGTCATCGACAACCTGGCCGAGGGCCATCGCCTCGCGGTCGGCCGCTTGCCGATAGTCGTGGCCGACCTCTTGGACCGCGAGCGGCTCGTCTCGATCATGGAGGAATACGAGATCGAGGCCGTGATGCACTTCGCGGCGCTGGCCTACGTCGGCGTTTCGGTTCGCGAACCGGCCAGGTATTACCAGGCCAATGTTGTCGGCACGCTGTCGCTGTTGGACGCCATGCGGGCCGCCCACGTTGACCGCATCGTTTTTTCCAGCACCTGCGCTACCTACGGCATTCCGCAGCGCGTACCGATTGATGAAGATCATCTGCAGGCGCCGATCAGTCCGTATGGTTTCACGAAGCTGGTGATCGAGCGGGCGTTGGCAGATTACTCGCACGCCTACGGCCTGGGCTACGCCGCGCTCCGCTATTTCAACGCATCCGGCGCCGCCGCCGATGGCTCGATCGGCGAGGACCATGATCCGGAAACGCACCTGATTCCACTCATCCTGCAGGTCGCGCTCGGTCAGCGCGACGACGTCGAAGTCTTCGGCACCGATTATCCCACGCCGGACGGCACGTGCATCCGCGACTACATTCACGTCGACGATCTCGCTGCTGCCCACCTGGCCGCGCTCGAGAAACTGCAACCCGGGATGGCGCTGAAGCTCAACCTGGGCACGGGCCATGGTGCGAGCGTGAAAGAAGTCGTTGACGTTTGTCGCGCCGTCACCGGCCATGCAATTCCCACCCGCGAAGTTGCCCGCCGCGAAGGCGATCCGCCCGCGCTCGTCGCCGACCCGAGCGCGGCTAAACGCGTCCTCGGCTGGGAAGTAAAATACAAGGACCTGCGGCCGATCGTCGAATCGGCCTGGGCCTGGCACCGCAAACATCCAAGCGGATACGGGGATTGAATTAACCGGTCGCGAGTCGGCATGTAGGTGAGTCGGTGAGTGGGTAACCGATTGGGGTCAGGAAACCGATCGCCGGACACCGGGTACTCGGTACTTCGTACCCAGTACTGGCAGCGGCGAATGGTCGGAGGCAACGAAAGGGTCTCGCGATCGCAACAATCCAAATTGGGCTCGAACCATTCCGGCTATGAAACAACCAAGACTACATCTCGCGCTGTTCGTCGCCATCGCTCCCATGAATATCGCCTATTGTCAGGACCACCAACTTGGCCCGTTCGAGGCACACCATGACATCGGCCTCGTGCGGCACGCGGGCTCCGTCGCGTATGACCCGGCGACGCAGCGATTCACGATCGCCGGTTCAGGCAGCAATATGTGGGATGCGCATGATGAGTTTCAATTCGTCTGGAAACGCATCAAGGGCAACGTCGCATTGCAGGCCGCGGTGAAGTTTGCCGACAACGGGAGCGAACCGCACCGCAAGCTCGGCTGGATGATCCGCAAGAACCTGGAGCCCGACTCGCCCTACGTCGACATCGCCGTCCACGGCAATGGCTTCACGTCGCTCCAATTCCGCCGCACTACCGGGGGCGACACCGAACAGATCGCCGCCCCGATTATCGGCGCCGACGTGATCCAACTCGAACGGCATGGCGATCAGTACACCATGTCGGTCGCCTGGTCCGGCAGCCCGTTTGCCAGCCCGCAGTCGGTGGAAGTCGACCTGGGCGACGAAGTGTACGTCGGTCTGTACGTGTGTGCCCACAACGCCGATTCGGTCGCGAAGGGCGAGTTCCGCAACGTGCGGATCGTCGTGCCCGCACCCGACGATTTCGTCCCCTACCGCGACTACATCGGCAGCAGGCTGGAGATCCTCGACGTCGCGAGTGGCGACCGCACCGTCGTTCATGAATCACCCAATTCGTTCCAGGCGCCCAATTGGATGCCCGACGGCAAGGCGCTCATCTACAACGAGCGCGGCCGCCTCTACCGATTCGACCTGGCCACCCGCACGCCGACCGTCATCGACACCGGCTTTGCCACGCGCAACAACAACGATCACGCACTGTCGTTCGACGGAAAAATGCTCGCCATCAGCAATCACAGCGAAGAGCAAGACGGCGCCTCGCTGGTCTACACCGTGCCCGTCGGCGGTGGCACGCCCAAACAAATCACGCCCAACGGCCCTTCGTACTTTCACGGTTGGTCGCCCGACGGAAAGTGGCTCGTCTACACGGGCGACCGCAACGGCAACCTCGACATCTACAAACGCCTTGCCGACGGAAGTGGGGATGAAGTGCGGCTCACCGACTCCACCGGTGTCGATGACGGCGCCGAATTCTCGCCCGACGGCCGCTGGATCTTCTTCAACTCCACCCGCTCCGGCCGGATGCAAATCTGGCGGATGGGCCCCGACGGCGGCAACCCCGAGCAAGTGACCGACGGCCAGTTCAACAATTGGTTCCCACACGTCTCGCCCGACGGCCGCTGGATTGCCTTCCTCTCCTTCCGCCCCGATGTGCCGCCAGAAGAGCACCCGTTCTACAAGCACGTCTACCTGCGCCTGATGCCGATCACCGGCGGCGAACCAACGGTCACCGCCTACGTGTATGGAGGGCAGGGCACAATCAACGTGCCAAGCTGGTCGCCTGATAGCAAGCGGTTGGCGTTTGTGAGCAATTCGGCCAGCGAGTAATGCAATTGGGAACAGCCGGACTCAATGGACTTTCGTTTCGGAAAAAATTGCATACGGACCGAGCGAGTCGTCACGCGATTGTGCCACAACTCGTTCGATCGTTAAGAATTCCTTAAACACGTCCATCGGTGTATCGCCACGCAGGCTCCAAATTTT
>JBIOWO010000137.1:0-66922 GCA_044868555.1 Lacipirellulaceae bacterium
CGCAGTTAGTCGCAAAAGAGTCCCGACCCCCTTGCGCTGGACCGCCCTTCGAATGTCCGTTCTGTCCGGGGCAGGAGCACCGTACTCCGCCGTCCGTTTATGAGCGGGTCGATGCGGATGGCTCGTGGCGGGTTCGTGTCGTGCCGAATTTGTATCCGGCGGTGATGCTGCAGAATGCGGTTCTCCTGGCCGCTAAAGCGGCCTCGCCGGGCTTGGATTCGGCCGTCGGCGCTCACGAGGTGATCATCGAGACGGCACGGCACATTGATCGCACGTCGGCGATCTCGGCGCGCCAATTGCGCGATGTGTTGGAAGCGTATGGCGAGCGGCTCCGACATTGGCACGACGACGGCCGATTCCGTTACGGCCTGGTGTTCAAGAACCAGGGACCGCGGGCCGGTGCTTCGCTTGCACATCTGCACAGCCAATTCGTCGCGCTACCTGCCGTGCCGTCGAACGTGGCGCGAGAAATGCGCCGCGCGGAACACGATTTTGCCAAGAACCGGTCGTGCCCTTATTGCCGGCTGATTGAGCACGAGCGTTCGTCCGGCGAGCGGATCGTGCTGGACCGCGACGGATATGTCGCCTACTGCCCGTACGCCAGTTGGCAACCGTGGGAGGTCTGGTTGCTGCCAGCCCAGCACCAGCCGTCCTTCGAGCGGCCGGATTCGCCGGCAGCCATGGATCGCCTGGCCGGTGTGCTGCACGACTTGATTGGGCGGGTCGAGGCGATTGTGCCGGAAGCGAGCTACAACCTGCTGCTGCGGACCGCCCCGTGGATCGACGGCGTGGGGCCCTGGTGCCATTGGCGGATCGAGTTGCTGCCGCGGGTGGCCGCCTTTGCCGGGCTCGAATTGGCAGCGGGAATCCACATCAATCCGCTCTCGCCGGAGCACGCGGCCCAGCAACTTCGGACGGCGTAGCTTTTTGCTGATTCGTGACCTAGATTTTGACGATTCGGTAAACTGCGACCCTTAGCGGGCAGTCTGCCTGATACAACGGAAGTGCCGCGCGGCAGCATCCGGTTTTGCCGATCACGGAGGGTCGCCCGCGTAGACGCGTTATGCGGGATTGCGGTAGGATCGGAGTGTCGAAGTGCTGTAGCGGAATAGTGGAGTGGAGTAGATCAGATCTTTGCTGCTCCACTATTCCTCTACTCCACTCCGAATGCCGCTGCGGTCGATATTCTCAGTAAGGTTTCTCATAATGAGTTCGACGCTTCGCCTGGTCCTGGTGTTCCACAACCATCAGCCGATCGGCAATTTCGACGGCGTCTTCGAGCAGGCCTACCAGGACAGCTACCGCCCGTTCCTCGAAGTGTTTGAGCGGTATCCGAGTTTGCCCATCGCGCTGCACACCAGTGGCTCGCTGATGGAATGGCTCGTCTCGCGGCATCCGGAGTACATCGAGCGGCTGGCGGCGCTGGTGGCGGCCGGCCGGGTCGAGATCGTCGGCGGCGCGTACTACGAACCGATTTTGACGATGATTCCGTCGCGCGACCGCGTGGGGCAGATCTCGCGGTACGCCAAGTGGTTGTCCGACCGGTTCGACACGACCGTGGGTGGCATGTGGATGCCCGAGCGGGTGTGGGAACAATCGCTCACCGGCGATCTGGTCGACGCCGGCGTGCGGTACACGCTGCTCGACGATTTCCACTTCAAAAACGCCGGCCTCGACGAAAACCAGCTCCACGGCTACTACATCACTGAAGACGACACGAAGTTGCTGGCCGTATTGCCCGGCAGCGAGCGGTTGCGATACCTGATCCCGTTCCGCGAGCCGGACGAATCGATCAATTACCTGCGCCAAATTGCCGACCGAGAGCCCGGGGCGGTGTGCGTGTTTGGCGACGACGGCGAGAAGTTCGGCAGTTGGCCCGGCACCAAGACGCATGTGTACGAGAACGGCTGGCTACGGCGGTTCTTCGACGCGCTGACCGCCAACCGCGACTGGTTGCAGGTCGTCACGCCGACGACGGCGCTCCAGGCGGTCCCGCCACTCGGCAAAATCTACATCCCGGAGGGCAGCTATCGGGAAATGACCGAATGGGTGCTGCCCACCGAGCGGCAGGTGGAGTTCGAAAATCTGCGTCATCGCTGGGAGCACGAAGGCCGCTGGCAGGAAGTGGCGCCGTTTGTCCGCGGCGGCTACTGGCGGAACTTCAAGGTGAAGTACCCCGAAACCAATGAGATGTACGCCCGCATGCAGATGGTCAGCCGGCGGCTACAGGAAATGGAGACCGCGGCCGCGAAGAGCTCAAACGGAGCTCCGCGGACGGGTCGCTTCAGTGACCGGTCGGCAACCGTTCAATCCCTCATTGATCAGGCTCGGACCGAGCTGTACCGCGGCCAGTGCAATTGCGGCTACTGGCACGGGGCGTTCGGCGGCGCTTATCTACCCCACCTCCGCAACGCGGTCTACGAGCATTTGATCGCGGCCGACAATTTGCTCGATGCGGTCCAAGGCCGCGGCCTGGCCGAAGGCGATCAGCCGTGGGTCGAGCTCACGTCGGACGATTACAACTTCGACGGCCGGCCGGAAGTCCGCCTGGCCAGCAACCGGCTCGTGGCCCTGGTATCGCCAGCCCACGGTGGTCATTTGTACGAACTGGACGTCCGCGCGATCCGCCACAACCTGCTCGCCACGCTCACCCGCCGCGAAGAGGCCTACCACCACAAAGTGAGGGCCGGCGAATCGGCGAGCGACGGCAACGTGGCCAGCATCCACGATCGCGTCGTGTTCAAGCAGGCCGGGCTCGACCAGAAGCTGCAATTCGACCGCTACCGCCGCAAGAGCCTGATCGACCATTTTTATCCGGCCGACGTGTCGCTGGCTTCGGTCGTTGCCGGCAATTACCAGGAGCTGGGCGACTTCGTCGCCGGCCCGTTCGAAGCGCGGCTCCGCCGCAATGCGGACCGGATGCAGGTGCAGCTCACGCGCGAAGGACGGGTAGGCGATGAGGCCGTGCGAATCACCAAGGGCGTGACGCTCGAAGCGGGCGAGCAGGCGCTGGAAATTGCATACTTGATTGAGGGTCTGCCGGAGGGCCGGCAGTTTCATTTCGGCGTCGAGTTCAATTTCGCCGGCATGCCGGCCGGGCTCGTCGACCGCTACTTCCACGATGCCCGCGGCAGATCGCTGGGCCAACTCGGCTCACAGCTCGACCTGGCGAACGTCGACGCCGTGGGGCTGGCCGACGAATGGCTGGGAATCGACGTGGAGCTCCGCGCCGACCGGCCCACGAACGTCTGGACCTACCCGATCGAAACGGTCAGCCAATCGGAAGCCGGCTTCGAGCTGGTCCACCAATCGGTCGTGGTCAATCCGCATTGGTTGGTCGAGGCCGACCATAACGGACGCTGGAACGTAACGCTGACGCTCGCGATCGACACCCGCGCCGCCGAGCGCCGCCCGAGCATCGCCGAAGTAATCGCCACGGCGTAGCGCACCATATAGCCGACCCATCTTGGGTCGGAGGACAGGGCGTCGTTCTGCGTATTTGGTCGTTGCGGAACCGGCCAAGATGGCCGGGCTATGTTCCATTGCGAGCGTTGCCCGCAATCTTCCACCAATCGATCTCGCGATCGAATCCGCCGCCGAATTCCACGGCGGCCAGCAGCGGCGCCACGCATCGCCGCGCGAGTTCATCTCGGTTGCTGTCCGTGCTCGCATCATCCGCTTGCCGGGCCGGCCTATTGAGCACGATGCCGGTCACGTCGAGGCCGTCGCAATAAGTGCTGGCAGTAATCAGCGTCTGCAACGTGGCGTTGATCGTGCCCAGCACGTTGGCCGAGACGACGACCAGCGGATAGCCGAACTCGGCCGCCATGTCGGCGTTGTAGCCGTCGTCACTGACGGGCGACATCAGTCCGCCCGCCCCTTCCACGAGCACGATGTCGCTCGTCTCGCGCCAGAAGGCTATGCCGTCGCGCAACAATTTCGGATCAACCTGCCGGCCCTCCGCCCGCGCGGCGAGATGCGGCGCCAACCGCGCGGCAAAGCGCTGTGGACAAACGTGTTCCAAAGCTCCCGGTCGCCCCGCCGCCTCCCACAACGCGACTGCATCGGCGGAAACCATGACACCATCGCGCAATTCACAATCGCTCGCCACCGGCTTGTAAACGCCAACACGCTTTCCAGCCGCGTGAAGCGCGCGGGCAATGAGCACACCGATGTACGTCTTGCCGACGCCCGTTCCTGTACCCGTGATGAAAAGACCGCGCCTCATAAATTTGGCGAGTCCGCTTCAGCGGGCGGGTGGCTCGAGGTCGATCACCCGTCCGCTGAAGCGGACTCGCCGCCGCTAAATCCCCAGGAACTCTTCCGCCGCCTCGCGCATCGAGACCGTGTCGGGAAGCTGGCCCGTCCACGTCCGCAGGGCGAGGGCCGTCTGCTGGACGAAGATTTGCAAGCCGTCGATGGTTCGGCAGCCGCGCTCGGCCGCCTGACGTGTGAGCCACGTGCGGGACGCGTTATACGCCACGTCGGCCACGACGAGCTTCGGCCCCAGCGATGCCGGGTCGAGCGGCAACCTGGCCGCGGCATCCACCGTGCTCTGCGACGTGGCGTTCACCAGCACGGCGATCTCCGGCTCGATGGTGACGAATGCGCCGCCCAGATTCATTAGGGTCGCCGCTGCGGCCGTCTGCTCCCGAATGAGCTCGACCAATCGTCCGCCTTTTTCGGCCGAGCGGCACGCCACCGTGATGGCCGTGATGCCAGCGTCGGCCAATGCGACCGCGATCGCCCGCGCGATGCGGCCCGAGCCGACGACCAGGGCCCGCTTGCCGACCAGGTTCGCGTGCTGCCGGATGAGTTCGACCAGAGCGGCCCCCTCGGTGTTGTCGCCGACGAGCCGATCGCCCTCGGTGGAGATGACGTTGACCGAGCCGCATTTTTTGGCTCGATCGGACACGCCGTCGAGATGTTCGATCACCGTCTCCTGGAACGGCTCGCCGATTTTCACGCCGTGGAAGCCGAGCGCTCGGATCCCGCGCATCGCGTCGCCCAAGCGCGGCGGCTCCACTTCGAACGTCATGAACCGCCAGTCGAGGCCCGACAGCGCGAAGGCCTGCTCGACCATATACTGCGTCGGATTGCCGGCCACCGGACAGGCGACGAGGCAGCATTTTTCGATGAGCGTGGCACTGGGCACGGAAGCTAGACTTTCATTACATAGCCCGACCATCCTGGCCGGATTCATCGCGGGCGCAACGGCACCGACCCAAGATGGGTCGGCTAGGTGAACTCGCCACCAATCAGCAGACCGATTATTCTGACGACTGGCCAGCCGCATTGCAACGTCGCTACATCATGCCCCAACGATCACCCGTCACGTTCTGGCTGCTGCTGGCCGCGACGCTCGCAGTGTACGCCGTCGCGATTTCGTGGGTGGCATCGGGACCCTTTCCCACACCGGTACACGCTTGGGCGATCTTCGACGCTCTGACGTTCGGTCAGTTGAGCCTCATTTGCATATGGTCTGCGCTGCGGCCGGTGAAGACAGCCTGGTCGCGAATCGCGCCGATCGCTGCCGTGCCGCTGGCGGCGGTCCTGGTCGCCGCGGTCGTCCAAGATCCGGTCGCATTTTGGACCGGATTTTCGGTTTACTTGTTTTATTATGGGCTTTGCGCGGGACTGCTGCTGGCCGTTCTATGGTTCCTGCGGCGAACCAGGTTTTGGCAACGTCGCTTTGGCACGCCTCGCGTCTGGCAGTTCTCGTTGGCAGAACTGCTCATTGTGATGACGGCTGTCGCCGTGTTGGCGACAGCCATGCGCGACACTCCGTTTCTTGGGGGCGATGGCTGGCTGGCCATCGCATTCATTGTCAGCTCCGTCGCCATCGCACTCGCCAACGTCCTGATATGGAGTCTCTCGATCCACTGGCTGTTACGGCTTTCTGGTGCGACAAGCATCGCTCTGATACTTGGAGTTGTCCTCGCACTGGCAACCGGCTTCGAACCGATTGTCGCAAGGATTATTGGCGGCGATCTGCTCATTCAATCGGTCGTGCTCTCGATTTGGCTGGGGGCCGGGGTTATCTTGCCGGCAGCATGCGAGGCAACCGCCGGCGAGACGCCGCCACCCATCCCGTAATGGCGAGCAGCACGAGTGTCGCAGTTGCCGGCTCGGGCACGACGATCGACCCCAATGCCGCGTGGGACACCGCCACACCGTCGATTTCGAAATTGAGACTCGTGCCGGCGTCGCCGTCGTCGGCCAGCGAGAAACGGATGAAGCCGACCTGGGCCAGGCCGGTGCCGGAAATGTCGAGCCACTTGCCGCCGCCGGCGCCGGCGAGCAGATCGAGCATGTCCGGCCCGCCGGCGTCGAAGTACTTCAGGCCGTTGAAGCTGGCGAGGCTGCCCGTGAACGGCTGTTGAAAATCGCTCGGCACGCTGCCGGGCGTCCCCGAGAATGGATCGGTCAGGTCCGTATAGCCGTTGGCTGGAATATCGAATGCCACGTTGCCCAGACTCACCCAGTTGGTGCCATTCGCGCTCACTTCGACGAGCGCGCTATCTGGCGGACCGAAGCCGCCGGCCGGATTGCCAGCCTGACCATTCGGATAGTTGACGTCGACCAGTCCGAAGTTCGCAAAGATACCGATCTCTGGTAGCGTCAGCTGTGGAATGGCATAGTTCGCCAGCCGCAGCGTAAGATGCCCGTCCTCGCCCACCGAGACGATATCGGTGTTGCGGTAGGGCGGATTGAAGGGCGAAACGACTCCGTCGAATGGCCCCGTGCCGGTGACGCGCGCCGGTTCGCCAAGCGCCGCGGCCGACATTGTGTATCCACCTGGGGCGGGCGTCGTGCCTGCCGAGTACGACGCCACATTGGCGGCAAATTGGGCTTCAACATTCCGCCCATCGGCAGCGAACAAGATTGCCAAACACGTGAACAGAAACAGCTTTCTCACCAGGAACATTAGTCAATCTCCTTTCAAATCAACAGGAACTGCCGCAGAAGACGCAGATTAGCGCAGATGGCTTATTGCACATCTGTGATCATCTGCGCAATCTGCGGCCAATTACGAAACCGCGTCGCCGTCGAGACTATAGTCAGGTAAATAAGAATTTGGATTGCACTTAGAGGCTCCGGTACTATGCTCGCAGTTGCGTCGGTCGTTGCTGGTTCGTTGGCGTACTGCTCGCGCCAGATCACGTAGTCGGCCGCGTCGACGACGCCGTTTCGATTGGCGTCGGCGGCGAGTTGCGACGTCGAGCCAAATGCAGCCCGCCAGATGTTGTAATCCGCGGCGTCCACCTCTCCGTCCCGATTGAAGTCGCCGGGCGGGTAGGGCGAAGGCGCCGCATGTGGATTGGCGGCGAACGCTGCGAAGTTGAACGACGGCGAATAGACCCAACTGTCCCAAGAACCGTCCGCCAGATTGCGCCCCGCCATGCCCTTCGGCGCATCGACGAAATTGCCGCCGTCGTACGGATTGGCGCCCAGCGGCGATTCCATGCCGTAGTGCCAGAAGCCGGTGAACCAACCTTCGGCGTACAAATCACCCGGATCGACGGCCTCGGAAAGATCGGCCGGGCCGCTGAAGGCGACTCCCTGGCTGTCAAAGGTTACCGTCGGGTCATCGATCTCGAAAACTGCGTCGTCATTTGCGTCGTAACCCAGTCCGTAGACGATCGTGGGTTCCGCCTGGCCGCCGCCGAGGCGGGCAAACAGCCGTGGATCGGCAGCAACGATGGCCCGCAGCATGTCGCGTCCTTTCGCGGCGTCGTCCCAGCGATAACCCCACGCGAGCGCCGGCGGTTCCGCCGCGTTCTCCACCCAATCGATCACCAGCGCCGAGCGACTCGCGCCGTCGCCGACCCAGAACTCGATCTCGTCGAACGAAAAGGGCGCGGCGAGCGCGGCGGCATGCGCAGCCAGCGCGAAGACGCAAGCGATCCCAATTTGCAATTTGCAATTTGCATTTTGCATTTTGCCGTTCCTGCTCCTCATGGTTCGCCTCCCGCCTTGGTGAGCAGCGAATTGAGCACTTCTTGCTCGATCGACTCGGAGATGAACGCGACGCGTCCGTCGCAGAAGGCGAGCGAAGCGCCGCCCGGATGCGGGCTGCCGATCTCGTTGCCGGCATCGCGCTCCACGTTGATCGGCGTCGCCTCATCCTGGGCGAAGATATTCTGCCCATTGACCCATTCCGATTCCGTCTGCCGGCGAGCGACGGTCTCCGCGATGCAGGCCGTCTTCGAGAGCCCGTCGACGACCTGCTTCGGCGCAACCTGCTCTTCGTAGATCAGCACGCCGAGGGCGTCGTCAACGAGTTTTTGAACGGCGTCCGTGTCCGTCCGTGACCGCGTCGGGCCCTCCACGCCATAGATGCCGGCGTAGTCGGTGAACGCCGCACCCTTCCATGCGCCCGTCGGATTGAGCATGTCGACCTCCTCGGTGCTCGGGCAGAGGAACACCGGAAGGATCGTCGCGGCCACCCGCTTGTTGGCCGCATCATACGACGGCAGCGTGGGATCAAACGCCGCGGCGATTGCCGTCTCTTCCAGAAAGGGCAGCAGAGAGACGTTCCAAGCGATAAATCGCGCCTTCACCGGCGGCTTCACAGTGAAATCGCCGCGATAGCCCAGACAGCCGACGGGAAACGCGCCGTGCGCATTGGCATGCAGCGCCATTGCGATGCCCAATTGCCGCAGGTTCGACTGGCACTGGGCCCGCCGTGCACTTTCGCGGGCCATCTGCACCGCCGGCAGCACGAGCGCCACCAGCGTGCCGACGATCGCCACGACCACCAGCAACTCGATGAGCGTTACGCCTCGATGCGCAGCCGCGCACGCCTGCAAATGCCAACGCATGGCCGTCCGCTTGCGGCTTGGTGCGCGAAGCCGCCAGCGGGCAACGCGCGTGGGCAACCGCAGTAGCGATCCTGATAAACGAACTGTGCTCGCGGCGGCTGTCCCTCGCAGCTCACTCCGCATGCCACGCGTTGGTAGGTCTTCTGACTCCCGAGCGGCCGCCAAAGCCGGCCTTCTCAATCGCCTGGGCGATTAATGGCCATTTCAGAATGCTTCGCGGATCGTGCTCGGTCACAGCGGCGGGGCCGTTCCGGATTCGCACCGGGTTCCCTGTTCGTCGGCAGCCAGAAATACAGGCTACCGACCACCAACGCACGCTCTAACGCCTACAACTTATCCGAGCGCCAATCCCATGTAAAGCCCGCGTCAGAAAAAAAGTTGAACCGCCCGTCGAACGCGGATAGCCTTACGTTGGAGCCACACACAGAACTTGTCTCATGCAAAGGCGCCAACGCGCAAAGTACCGAAGAGAAAGAGGCACCGCTATTGTTCGCTAATCTTTCGCGAATATAGGCTTTCGTGAATGACCAGAATATTAACGATCATTTGTGGACGTTAGCGGTTTCTATTGCACGGTTTTCCTTTGCGCCTTGGCGCCTTTGCGTGAGACATTCTTTTAGGTTAGCAGTCGTTTATTGCGTGGAGTTTTGCATGTCGATGAGAGTATTTGGTTTGTTTGCAATGGCCGTGCTGCTGGTGTGCATGGAAGTGGCGTGGACTGCCGAGCCTGCCGGCTCGCCGCGGTTCTTGTCGTGGGCCCCAACGCCGCCGATGGGTTGGAACAGCTGGGACTGCTACGGTCCCACCGTCACCGAGGCCGAGGTCCGGGCCAATGCCGATTACATGGCCGAGCACTTGAAGCAGCACGGCTGGCAATATGTCGTGGTCGACATCCGCTGGTACGTGGAGAACGACAAGGCCGGCGGCTACAACCAGCGCGATCCGCGATTCACGATGGATGAGCACGGCCGCTTCTGGCCGGCCGCGAATCGATTTCCGTCCGCCGCCGACGGCAATGGCTTCAAACCGCTGGCTGATTACATCCACTCGCTCGGCCTCAAGTTCGGCATCCATCTGATGCGCGGCATCCCCGTGAAAGCGGTTCGCGAAAACACGCCGATCCTCGGCAGCGACGCCCGCGCGGCCGACATCTACAGCCGCGACAAACAGTGTCCGTGGCTCCGAGATATGTACACGATCGTTGCCGACCGACCCGGCGCTCAGGAATACTACAACTCGGTGATCAACCTGTACGCTTCGTGGGACATCGACTACATCAAGATCGACGACCTCTCGTTTCCGTATCATGCGGCGGAGATCGAGTTGATCCGCCGGGCGATCGACGACTGCGGCCGGCCGATCGTGCTGAGCATGTCGCCCGGCGCCACACCGCTGGACCGGGCCGAACACGCCCAGCGGCACGCCAACCTGTGGCGGATTTCGGACGACTTCTGGGACCGCTGGGACGGGCTGTTGCCGCAGTTCACGCGGTGCCGCAACTGGGCGCCGCACTCCGCCCCCGGGCACTGGCCGGACGCCGACATGCTGCCGCTCGGCCGGATCGGCATTCGGGCCGAGCGGGGCCGGCCTCGAAAAACCGGCTTCACGCGCGACGAGCAGATCACGCTGATGACACTGTGGAGCATCTTCCGCTCGCCGCTGATGTTCGGCGGCGATTTGCCGTCGAATGACGAATGGACGCTCTCGCTGCTCACCAACGACGAGGTGCTGGCCGTGAATCAACACAGCTCTGCCGGCCGCGAGGTTTTCCACCGCGACGGCCACGTCGTATGGACCGCCGACGCGCCGCAATCCGGCGACAAATATGTCGCACTGTTCAATACGCGCAATCGACCGCGCGACGCGGACGCCTCGACAACCGAAATGGTCGGAGTGAAATTCGCCGAGATCGGATTAAGCGGCGCCTGCACAGTCCGCGACCTGTGGGCAAAGAACGATCTGGGCCGCTTCACCGAGCAGTTCGCGGTCGACGTTCCCTACCATGGTGCGAGATTGGTCAAAATCGACGCGGAGCGCGAATGATCGTGGTATGATCACTTGTTATGTTTCGCGCTCGCAAATTGCTGTCGCCTGTGGTCCTGGCGCTCTTGGCCTGCGGAGTTTTCCTCGCTGCCGCAGCGGCCGGGCCGTTCAGTGGCCTGTTCGTGTTTGGCGATAGCTTGTCCGACATCGGCAATGTCGCGCAGGGAACGGCGAGCATCCCCTTTTTTACTGATCCAGTTCCCGGACCGTATTACTACAACGGCCGGTTTTCCAACGGGCCGATTTACGTGGAGGCGCTGGCGTCGGGGCTCGGGTTGCCGGTCGTCGTCCAAAGCCGGGCTGGCGGCAACGACTTCGCGCACGGCGGCGCAAAAACGTCGGGCACGAGCTTCCCTACCAGCGTCGTTGTGCGCGACGTGGATGATCAAGTCGACGACTTTCTGGATCGGGGCGCCGCCGACCCGAATGCATTGTTTGTCGTGTTTTCTGGCGCGAACGATGTGGTTGGCGGTCAGACGAACATGAATGTTCCGGTCGGCAATCTGGCCGAAGATATTGGCCGGTTGGTATCGGCCGGTGCGCGCAAGTTGCTCGTTTCGAATCTGCCGCTTCTGGGCTACACACCGCGATACAACGGCAACGCCACGACGCTAGCCCAGTACAACACACGCACGACCAATTTCAACAACACGTTGGATGCCATGCTCGACAGCTTGGAAGTCAGCAACCCGGCCCTGGCGATCTTCCGGCTCGACGTGGCCAGCCTGTTCAGCGAAGCCATCGCAAACCCGGCGGCGTTCGGGCTCACCAACGTGACGCAGGCGGCGGCCCCCGGTCTGGAGCCCGGCGCTAGTTCGTACAACACCAATCTAATTGCGCCGAACGCCAATCAATACCTGTTCTGGGACGATCTGCATCCGACGGCCACCGTCCATGCCGCATTGGCGCAAGCCGCGCTCGATCTATTGCTGTCGACGCCCGGCGATTTCAACCACGACAACCAGGTCGACGCGGCCGACTACGTCGTCTGGCGCGACGGGCTGGGCACCACGCACGTGCCGCAAGAGTACGATGATTGGCGCACAAACTTCGGGAATACAACTGGCGCAGCGGCGGCAGGCACGGTCGCCGCCGTTCCCGAACCGGCCACTCGCGCGCTCATCGCGGTCGCCGCCGCGCTGCTGATCGCCCGCCGCTATTCCAGCTCGGCCCAAACCGTGGCGCCGCCCTCCTCATCGACTTCGACGTGAATCACATTCGCGCGGCAGCACACGGGACAATCCTCGACATACACCTGCCGCTCGCCCTGCGATACGTCGACCGGGACGACGATCTCCTCGCCGCACGCGCCACAGACGTAGCTCGCTTCGTCGTTCATCCGGACCGCTTCCGACGCCGGCCGCGGCAGATCAATCCGCCCAGGAAGATGAGTGCGAGCGACTCCGGTTCCGGCACCGAGGCGGCGGATATCCCGTCGACGAATTGCCCCCGGTTGCCGAAATTGGCCCGCCACCAAAGCAGGTCCAGCTGCGAATACGTGCCGCCCTCCAAGCCCTCGCGCACCACCACGTAGTCGGCCCCGTTCACCCGGCCATCGAGATTGTAGTCGCCCGCCAATCCCGGCCCGGGCGCCTGCTCGATGCGAAACGGTCTCTCGCCCGGCGTCCACGTGTGGCCGCCGTCGTAGCTGAACTCGCCGTGCACATCGAAAAAGCTGGCAATCCGCCAGTGCGTGAGCGGCCCCGCGCACGGCGGACAAATATCTTCCCGAATCGTGACGCCCGTCGACCGGAGCGTCGGCGACTCACGGAAATAGACCTCCGGGATCGGCGACAGCCCGCCCAGGCTGAGCGCCAAAAGTTCCGTCTGAAACACCTGCGGCTCGAAAATCCCTCCAGCCGGCGCCTTGCCGACCATGTGCGCCCTGCCAATTCCAGATACCGGATAGACGGGCCCGAGTCCAAAGCTCACCCACGCCCGATACGCGATATCAAACTCCGAATCGAACTCGATCGTGCCAGCGGGATTCCACGAAGGTACGTCCAACTGCGAACGATCGCTGGGTTCGAACTCCAAGTCGTAGAGCCCAAAGAACGGCGGTGCATTGAAGTTGACCGTGCCGCTCGTCATCTCGTACGGCCGGTCGAGATTCGGCAGCCGCGGATCGAAGCTCGTAAACCCGGCCGGCGGCGCATTCGCTCCGGCAACGCGCACGATAAGCCCCAACATCAGTCCCAGAGCCCCAGCCAACCGCCTCCAATTATCTGCGCCCATGGCCACCTCCCGCAGCTGTAAGCCGGATGATCCGCTGCCGGTTCGTCGGCATTATCGCGCGCTGAACGGTTCAATTGCAACCAAACCTCGAAATCCCGGCATCTGTGAGCCCGCGGACTCGGTTCGCTGTTCTCTGCCGCCGGTTATTCCGCACTGCGGCTCACAGCATGCTCGGCGTCGGATTGTGAACCACTGCCTCCGCATCGTCCTCGGTGAGTGGCTCGGGCGATGATTCCCAACTCTCGTAACCCGCCAGCGGGCTGCCTTGCTCGAACTTCCCCGTCTGCTCGCCAAGATTCTCGAGCGTGGCCCAACGGACGTACGCCAACAATTGCGATTCCGAACCGAACGTTGCCACCAGCCGTCGCGGCGCGCCTTTTTTTGATCCGTACAAGTAATGCATGTCGATGCTCCTGTTTGTCGCGGGCGAAGGCCGCGTGGCAAAAGCGGTAGCGGGTGGAGCGGGTTAAGTGTTGCTGGGCCAGCGCTTCGACGGATGGCTACCTCCTCGGCTCATACCGCATCGCCACCGCCCCCGAGCCAAACTCCAGAGAGCTCACGAGCTTCAAGTCGATATACTTCGATAATCCCGCGAACAACGTCGGCCCATGGCCCGCGAGCCTGGGGTGCACAACGAACTCGTACTCATCGATCAATCCCAGCTCCGCGAGCGCCTGCGGCAGCTTCACGCCTCCCACGAACAGTCCCTTACCCGACTCGCGCTTGAGCTGCTCGACGGCCGTCCCTAGATCTCCGCGCACGAGCTCCGCGTTCCAATCGACCCGCTCCAGCGTGCTCGACACGACGTACTTCTTTGCCGCGTCGATCGTCCGGGCGAAGGGTACCATCCAGTCGGTCATCCAATCAGGTCTCACTCCCGTCGCCACCGGCCGCCACGCTGCCTCCATCATTTCGTACGTTACCCGGCCGAAGAGGAGGGCATCGGCCTGCGCGAGTCTCTCGGCCCAGTAACGATGCAACTCTTCGTCCGTCGAGCCGGCACGATGATCGCAGCACCCGTCCAAGGTGACGTTGATGGAATACCGAAGGGGTCGCATTACGTAAGAATTCCGGTGGAGACTACTGTTGCAGTGCCTGTTGGTATTTCTCCCACAGCGCTTGACCATTGGTAACGCGGATCTCCGCCCGCCCGCATTCGCAGCAGATGCGGAGAAACACCGAGCCGGTGACCGCATCCTTGAACAGCAAGGCCCCGGGCTTGCCGGCCACACTGACGGCCGCTTGCCCGGTCATCATACCGAAGTCGTGCATGCGATCCTCAAGCGCCACATTGGGAATTATCTTGTCCGATCCACAATTTTCACAGGTATCAGCCATCGGGCGTGCCTCAATCGGATTTTGCGGAGATGCGCTTCAGGCGAACCGAGCGCAGCTCAGTATATTGAATGCGGAGCTCATGTGTTAGACTTCTAGGCTCTGTCTCACAATGATCAGCCGTGAGGCGCTAGCCCCCGGTTTGGCCACCAAACCGGTCGCTAGCGCGGTTCGGCTGATTTGTCGAATCGCGTTCTGAGACAGAGCCTAGTGTGGCGGATCAAGCCGGTGGCAGCCGAATTCTCCGTCGAGGACGAATCCCCATGGCCGACCAGCACGAATACGACGAGCTCACCGAGTATCTCCGCGGCGAGGGCCACTCGGACGCCCAGATCGAGGCGATTCTCGCCCGCGTCCGCCAATACGACGTCCAAGTCCTGCAAGACTCGATCATGAATGCGATCGGCAGCGGCCGACTCGATCTGGCGGCCATCATCAAAGAAGCGCTCGGCGAAAAGAGCTGACGATCGCTTTCGCCCGCACGTGACGACGGCACGGAACGCACGTTCGATGTGTGTTTTCTCGCTCCGAGAAAGTTCGACACCCAGGCGACCGATTGCGCCGCCACGACATTGCTGCGATCGCACTGCGCGGCCATCGACCCGGCGAAGTCACGGCACGCCGACGCCCGCCATGGCTCCCGGGAAATCGTTGACCTGGGTGGCCAAAAATAGTTGCTGCAACATGGAGTTCTTTCCACTACACTCGCACGCATTCGAACTGGTGCTTTTCGGCCGTGCCGCATCACGGAAGCGATCCCGGTGCGCTCGAGGCTCGGAAAAACGCCGCCACAGGGCGCGGCGACACCCCAATTCGACCCGTCCCCTTCGAAGGGGTCACGCTCCGGCCAAAAACTCACTTTGGCCTGCGTGGAAAATATGTCCCCATACCAAGGAACAATTCCCATGAAAAACTACCGAACCGCGCTGGAATACTGCCCGGCGGAACGAGCCGCTTCATCACTCAAGCGGCCCAATTACCGTGCGGGAATCAACATTTGGTCGGGATGGCTGAACGCGAGCCGGGTCGGCCGATTCGCCGCCGTGGGACTCGACAATTTCCAGTGTCCGCAATCCACATTTGCGGCCCATGTCGGCACGTTTTGCCAATTGCCGAGTCGTTTTTCTCAACTGGCCAAAAATTATTGCTGAAGCCGCGCCGCGGTTCTGCTAAGCTCAACACCACGCTGGATTCCGCTTGGGCTGAGCTCGTCGAAGTCAGCGTTCGATCTTTTACAATTCGGAAAGGCTTTCGGCTGTCAGTCACGCGCCGAGGTTGCGCATCCGGGCGAACTTATTCCGCCACGAATGTGTGTCTGAAATTGACAAAACTCACTGCGTTTTGTCCGTTCGCAGCCGCGTCGCGCACTGGTTTCGCCGAGTAAAACACGCGGCAGTCGGGACACGACCAAGCACTTTCGCCCGATTTTTGTGGGACCCCTTTTCGCAGGACAAAACTGCCAGACGCGAGGAGGAGCGGAGAATTGTCTCTCCTCTTCTTGTCCCTGACCTCCGACCTCCGACCTCTGACCTCCGACCTCCGACCTCTGACCTCCGACCTCCGACCTCTGAACCCCGACCTCCGACCCCTCCCCGCTACTCCAACCCATAAGCGCCGATCGGCGGAATCTCGATGCCGGTCTTGCGCTTCACGTTGCTGTTGGGCAGGAACCGCGGCTCGACCAGGAAGCTGAAGCCCAGGTTGTCCTGCGATTGGTTGTAGTTGGCGCCCAGCGTGACCAGCAGCGATTCGCCGATGCGGGTCATGGCGAACGATTGGTTGACGTTGCCCGTGTCCGAAAGCGCGAACGACGCGCCGGCCGAGCCGATCCATTTCGGCGTCATGCGGTAGTTGATCGTGGCCATGACGATATTGCTCTCGACCACGCCGCCCATCGCGCGGAAGCCGAGGTAGGCGTTGCCGCTGGCCGGGCGGTTCAGCAACATGCCGATCGATGCGGTGCGGAGTCCGTCGCCGAACGTGTCGGCGTAGCCGTCGGACAGGATCGAAAACCGATCGCCGATGTGCCACTTCAGGTCGTAATCGATCAGGCCGAAGTCGGCGCCGGCGTTGTCGCGGGCGGCGTCGGGGAAGTACACGGCGTTCGTGTCGAGCGTGACCCAGTCGATGATTCGCTCCTGGCCGAGCGGGCCGCGCTTCGTTTGCAGCCGGTGCCGCATCCCCATCCGCACCGCCATCAGGTCGTCGGCGATCTCGGTCGACGGCGACGTCACCGAGCCCTGCAGGCCGGAGCGGAGCGCGACGAACCGCGGATCGAACTTCTGGTCGATGAACGGCGGCGGCCCGAGCAGATAATACGCCGGCAACAGCCCGCCGCCGAACGGCGCGAAGAACAACTGGCGGTGGAACTCCTCGATCGACGTGTCGTCCAACTCGTCGTAGAGCGGGAACTGGTAGATGTCGCGCGTGGCATCGGCGTACGAGGCCTCCACGTCGAACACCACTTTGTGCGCCAGACCGTTCAGATTGAACAGCACGTCGCGGATCGTGGGATCGACGGCCCAAAACGGGATACTGGCCCGCACGCCGACTTGCCCATAGGCCCGCTGGATGTCGTCGCCGTTGATGTCCTGACCCCAATGGGCCAGCTCGCCCAGAGCGTACGGCACGACCTTGACCGGGGCCAGGTCGAGCGGATAGTCGATCTCCTGCCGCGTGACGAGCCGCTCGCCCTCGCCGGTGATCCGGTTGCCCGCCGCGTCGACTTCCCACGGCAACAGCGTCCACTGCGAGAGCAGCGTCGGATTGGTGGGCGGCGTGGCGAGGCCGATGTTCGCGTACGCGGCCTGCGAATGTTCGAACCACGTGAGCTGGTCCTCGATCAGAGGCTGGCCCAGCCAGTAGTGATCGAGCCGCGGCAGCCACTGCGTCTCGGTGAAGAAGTCGTTGATGCGCGCGTTGGCCTCCAGCGAGATCGCCTGATTGTCGAACGCCCGCTTGATCCGGACGCCGGTGGCCTGGTCTTTGTCGTTGTCCCATTCGCTTTCGTAATACTGCTCGAGGAACGTCCGGTCGCTGAGCCAGCCCACCTCACCCTGCACGGTCCAGTCGTCGAGCAGCCCGCCGACCAGGTGTTGACGATGATTCCAAAACGTCCGGCCGCGGAACTTTTCCTCGGGCACGATGTCGCGGCGGCCGAGGCCCAGATTGTCCTCGCCGTGATCGCTGATGAACCAGGCATCGAGTTGGCCTATCGTGGGGCCGGGCACGTCGAAGAACGAGTCGCGCGCGTATTCAACGCCGGTGCCGAATCCAATGCCGCGCTTGCTGAGGTAATCCAGGTCCAGGTTCCACTTGACGCCTGGCGGCCGCTCGAGGCCGAAGATCTGGAACGCGTCGAGTTCGAACAGCGTCTGGAAGCCGAATATCGAGTCGTTGCGGATCCGCACGTTGTTCACGTAGTAGCTCGGATCCTTCAGGTCGGTCGCGATCGTCGGCCAGTACAACACGGGCACGCCGGACACGTACAGATAATTGTTTTGCCCCTCGACGAGCCGCTGGTGGTCGATCACCGGCTGGCCGTCGACGATGTTGATCGCCGGGGCGCCGGTGAGGGGGTCGACGGCCGGCGCCGGGTTGTCCTGGAACGTGAGCGTTTCGGCGGCAAAGGAGTAGCTTGGTTCTTCCAGTCGGCTGGTCGTTACCATCGCATCCTGCGCCACGAACCGCGATTGATCCAACTGGCGTATCGCTGCCGCCTTGAGCCGCACCAGGCCTTCGTAATTGAAGTCGCCGCCCGGCGGCACGGGCGTGAGCAGCTCGGCATTGAGGATGATGCCGACCTGGCGGCGGGCGTCGTAGAACATGCGGTCGGCGTACACCGTGCGGTCGCCCTGACGGAAGACGATGTTGCCTTCCATGTAGATTTCCAGCGGCATGTCGCGTTGCTGCGTCAGTTGGCTCGGGTTCTGCAAATCGACGCCCCCCAGCCAGACCACCGCGCGATCGGTCTCGATGTCGACATCGCCCACGGGGCCGAACGCATCGGGCAGTTCTTCGGCCGTGAGGCCCTGAACGACGACGTTGACGCCGCCATCGACGATGACGGCGGTTTCGTTGGGGCCGGTGCGAGTGGCCTCCGAGTTGAATTCAGCTCCGCTGCGCGGGAAGAACTGGATGCGGCGGAAGCCGGCGCGATTAGACGGGGCGGGGGTTGCCGCGGGAACCATTTGCGGTACTTGGAAGGGGGGCGGCGGTGCGAATTGGGCCGGTTGCACGGCCGCGTCGAGGCCTGGCAATGGTTCGTCGGGAGTGAGCGGCTGAGCTATTGCGGGGGTGAAATTGCAAATTGCAAAATGCAAAATGCAAATTGCAATCATGTTTAACCGCGACGCGCAGCGGAGTTCCACGACGCGCAGCGGAGCGCGCGGCGCACCATGAGCGCAGCGATTTCGTGACGGCGCAATTGGCCGCATGCGCATCGAATTGGTTTTCAACGCGAAGATCAGACCGGCATCCTCAAACGGCAAGCGAACCTTGCCCAGCGAAAAGTGTCCGCGGCGCGCACTTGCACAAGTGCCGCGCGGAATCCGGGGCCGCTCGACGGAACATCAAGCGCTACCGGCAATTAGGAAAAGTCGCGACAAAAAACGCGGCGGATTATAAGAGCGGCCCGCGCCAGCGGTCAATGGGCGTTGGACCCGCTAGCTCGATTGGCAACTCGAGTGCGGGCCAGCACTTGCGCACGTGCTAGCAGCGCAGCGGCGGGATGGGGCCGAGTGAGTGTGGCAACTCCCATCACCTGGAACCGACTCAGGGCCACTCAGGCACGTCGTCGACGCAGTGTCGAGAAGCCGCCACACAGCAGGCCGACCAGTCCGACGGCCAGGAACGCACTCGCTTCGGGAACCACCAGTGCCAGGCTGTTCCCGTTGATCAGCTCCACCGAGTAGCCCAGCGGTATGTTGGTCGCCGTGTAGCTAAGGGTCCCGCCGGGCTGGAAGGTGGCGAAGACGTACGTCGATTGCGTGAGCGTGCCGGCACCTTCGTCGGCAAAGTTGATCGTCCCGCCGTTGATGTTGAGCGTGCCACTAATCGAGGCCAGGTCAATCGTCTGTGCCGTACTATTGTAGCCGACCTGGAAAAAGCCATTGGAGTCGATCGTGACATTGCCGGTCATCGTGAGCGTGCCGATCGAGGCGCCCGGAGCAAGATTGCCCCCCGACGCAATGCTGATGTTTCCGGCGATGGTGCCGGAGCCGCCGAGCGTAGCGCCGCTGGCGACGCTGACCAAGCCGCTCCCCGTCTTGGTGCCATTCACGCGTAGCGTGCCCTGGTTTACGTTCGTGGCGCCGCCGTAGTCGTGGCCGGCGCCGGAGAGAATCGTGATCCCGGTGCCGGTGAATGTCAAACCGCCGCTCACAGCATTGGCGGCGACGGCGATGTTCGTGACGTTGGTTGCCTGGGTGGTCGCGCCGCCGCCGAAGAAGCTGGCGGTCAGCAGGTCGCCCGAGGTGTAGCCGATGCCGGGGCTGGTCATGGTGATGCCGGTGACCACGCCGCCGCTGACGGTCGCATACCCGGTGGCGCCGGTGCCGGTTCCGCCTGAGAACCTGACAAACGGAGCGCCGATGTACCCGGCGCCGCCGCTGGGCACGGCGATCGATGCGCTGGTAACGCCGAAACCAGCAGGGGCCCGCAGGGGCTTGTCGATCGTGATGTTGGTGGCGCTATTGTCAATCGTGCCCCCGCCGCTGTACACGTTGATTGCGTCGATATTAGCGTCGTTGAAAATAACGCCGGCGTTGGTGGCGGTTGCCTTGAGCGTGCCGCCATGGAAGTTGAAATGCGCGGTGTTATTTGCCTGGACCCCCGTCACGCGGCCCGTCGTCAAGGTGCCATTGGGCAACAGGTTGGCAATGCCTTGCTTGCCCGCCACGCCGCCGCTTTGCGCGAGGACCAAGCCCTGTGTAGCGCTGTTCGCGGTGGTGACGGTGGCTGCGGTGCCGCCGCCGCCGACGTTGAGGACGGCTATTTGCACCGCCTGGTTGCCGCCCCCGCCGCCCCCTTGTAACAGCCGAACGTCGGTGCCCGCGTTCACGGTTCCGCTTTTGACATTGAGCAGGGCGGCACTGCCGCCGCCCCCGGAGTTAACTTCAATCCGCTCCGTAGACGTTAAGGTCCCGCCCGTAATGTCCATCACGCCGATTGTATCCTGGTTGACGCCGCCGATGTGCGGTCGCGACGCAGATATCGAGCCGCCGGAGAGACTATAATAGCCGTAACCACCAGCGCCCGATCCGATACTCAATGAAGAATTTCCGGCGGCCTCGGTAAGCGTGATCGTTCCACCGCTCTGGTAGACGGCGCCGCCACCGTTCCCGGCCCCGGCGTCGCCGACGAACAGGTTAAGGCGGGTCGTTGCCGAAGCGCCGGGCAGAACATTCATGACGGCGGGGGTGCCGGCAATCGTGCCGACTCGGAATGCGCCGGTCGTCGCGTTCGCACCCAACGTACCTGACAGGTTCATCACGCCGCCGGCCACTTGCACCGCGCCGGTACCCAGCGTGCCCGACATATTGAGCGTGCCATTGGTGTGTGTCGTCGCGCCGGTGTATGTGTTGACGGCGCTGAGCGTGAGCGTACCCGCGCCGCTCTTGGTGAGGGAGCTGGCGCCGTTGGCGAGGATGGGCGTGCTGATGGTCAGGGCATCGTTGGCGCCAACTGTGCGGACGACCATTTCGGCGCCTGCGGCCGCCTGGATGCCCGTGCCGCCGCTGATCGTGGCTCCGCCGGCGACGTTGCCCGTCTTGAGGATGCCATTGGTGGTGACCGTGGCGCCGGTGTCGAGCGTGAAGTCATTGTTGCCGTTATTCTTGAGCGTGGTAAACGTGGCCGTGGTCTGCGCACTGATGGCGCCGGTGAATTCCTGGTGAGCGGTCCCAGCGAGCGACGCCGCGGCGCCGCTGGTGACGGCGCCGGCGTCGGTGCCGTAGACCAGCGCGCGGACGAAAGTGTTCAGCCCGTCCATGACCGCGTAATTGTCGCCGCCAAAATACGTACCCTGATCGATGAAGCCCGCGGCCTTGGTCAGCAGGATTGAATTCGTCGTCCCGTTCGTGCCCCCATCCACAATAAAGTTAGCGGTCGCGCCCGCGGTACGCGATTCCGAAATTCCAAAGGTGAGAATCGCGTTGCCGGTGCCGTCGGAGCTCGACTTGACGGCGCCGTCGCCAGCGGCAAACGACAAACCGGGGGCCACCGCGCCTGTCGAAACGGTCCGCGCACTTCCGGTGAGTGAGGTCGAGCCATACTCGATCGTACCGCCGTTGACCGTGGTGCGTTCGGTGTACGTCGTCGAACCGGTGAGGCTGAGCGTTCCCATGCCACTCTTGTTGAGCCCCAAGCGGCCCGCGCCGCCATCCTGCATCGCGCCGGAAAACACACTATTGGTGCCATTGGTCAGGAAAATCGTGCCGTTATTGGCCGTGCCATTGCCGACCGTGCCGCTGCCGGTGAGGCCGGCAACGTTGAGCAGATCATTCTGCCCGATGTTAAACGTGCCCGTGTTCACGGCCAGCGTGCCGTGATTCAGGTTTTTCGTGAGTCCTGCAGCCGTGCCGACTTGGACCGTGCTTGTCCCGTTCTTGACGATGTTGAGGGTGTTCGTTCCAGGACCAGGACTGGTATTAATCGTGCCTTCGAACGTAATGTTTCCTGTTCCGTCGAACGTCAGTGTCAAAATAGCAGTTAAGGGGGCCGTAAAGTTATTCTTGATCGCGAGCGTGTTGGCGGAATTGTTCGTCCAGGTTTGCGAGCCACTGATCGCGATCGGGACTTGTTGACCTCCCGTGGCAGAACCGATCGTAACAGCGCCGGCCCCACTGTTGACGGTGATGCCGCCGGTGCCCAGTGTCAGGGTGCGGTTGCTGCCGCCGCCCTGGAGGGTGGTCGTGCCCGTGTTGTTGAAGATGAGCGCGCTGATCGACTGGTTGGCACCAAGATCGATCGTCTCGGGGCCATTGACGGTGGAGATATTGAACGTCGCGCTATCGGCAGCGCCTGGAACAGCCGACGGATCGGGCGTGGGATTGTTGGGATCGGTGGACCAGTTCCCCACGAGGGTCCAACTACCGGTGATGCCATCCCAGTAAAGACTGGCAGACAACGCCGGCTGACCGACGAGCCCCACTGACAGAATCGACAGCACGGCGACGGATAGAATTGCAAACGCAGAACTGCGTTGGTTCCACATTGGAGAATCTCCTGGAATCGCGTGGAGCAGATATTGAAGCCGGAGTTCGTTGTGAGCCAGATAGTGTGTCGGGAAATCGCGGCGAGTGTCCATCTTGCACGATGATCCGCGCCACGATTTTCCCCGCGTCAGCGACACGGGACGAATGCCCTCCCTAGAAACCGCCACATTCAACTAATATGTGGTAAGCAGCCACCATTTTAAAGTGAAAAATCTCAAGAATTCGCCACTAAATTGAGACACCACCTAACGGGTAGATTGCCCCGCTGATTTCTTGCCGTTTTGCACGTATATCTATTGGTGAAAAAAACCAGCCTGGCCTACTTATTCAGCGAATACAGGAGCACATTGTGCCCGATGCGGGTGGCGTCGACCTGGATCTAGCCGCGGCAGGCAAGGGCTTCGTGGCTTTCCAACGCGCAACTGATGTCGCCGCCGATTCTGCTACCGATCTTCCTTCGACGGCGGCGAATTCTTCGCCGCGAATCCGCGCTCGCCAAGCCACTCCACGAAGCGGGTTGGCCAATCGTTCACCGGCTTCGTGCCGCCGGGGCGGAGGCCGAAGCCGTGGCCGCCGCTGCTGAAGATGTGGAGCTCGGCCGGCACGCCCGCGTCGTGAAAACGCAGATAGACTTCGGCCAGCCCGGCCGAAATATCGCGCCGGTCGTCGAAGCTGCACGCCAGGAACGCAGGCGGGGAGTTCTTGTCGGGCACGATCAGGTACGACTTGCCCGGGTAGATGAGCGCTTGAAATGCCGGTTTGCAGCCGACACGGTCGATCGGATCGGCCGCGTCGGCCTGGCCATCGTCATATTCCTTCGCCGCCAGTGCGGCCACTTCGCCGCCGGCCGAAAAGCCCATCACGCCGATCGCGTCGGGATCGATGTGCCACTCGCCGGCGCGGCTGTGAATCGTGCGAATCGCGCGCTGCATGTCGGCCATCGCTTCCTTGCTGTACGAGTATCTCGCCCCGGTCGTACCTCTTTCCAGCCGATACTTGAGCACGAACGCGGCAATCCCGTGGTCGGCGAGCCATTGGCCGACGCTGTATCCCTCGTGCGTCATCGCCAGCACCCGGTGCCCGCCGCCGGGCGCGACGACGACGGCAACGCCGGTCGCCTTGTCCGGCGCCGGCAGATACGGCGTGATGGTCGGGTTGTGAACATTCGAAACGGCAATGAAGCCGGAGCGTCCGCTGCCACTCTCCACAACAACCTCTTTCTCGTCCCGCTTATCTTCGAAGCCCGGCGCGCCCTTCGGCCACAGCGCGATTGAGGCCGGATGATCGGGTTCGGTGCCCGGACGTTCATTCCGCGACTGCCCGGACGCGGTGGTGGAAAATAGCAGGGCCAGCAGCAACAGTGTGCCGCCCGCTCGACACAATGGTTGCGAGGTATTTGGTTCGGATCGGTCCGGAATTTTCATCGGAGCCTCTCAACAATGGATGAAAGATGAACATTGAACGTGGGCCAGCGCAATCGAGGGCTTCGCGGCTTCACGGTTACAACACCTCAATTGGATACGTCGTCATCCAAATGTCGAGCTGATCGAATCGCATCTTTAAACGCTCTTTCAACTCGATGAAGTAGTCCTTGTTTGCCAGGGTGTCTGGGGTATCGACGAAGAGCCGAATTAATTCATCACGATACACGTCAGCGTCCTGAGTCCACAGGCCGCGTATGGTTTGGGTTTCGCATGAGACGGCGCTGAACTTCTCGCGCAACTCAAGAATGGTGTCTACGATCAAATCATCGGACACGAGGCGGCCGTCATTGTGCTGCAGGGGCAGTAGAATCTCGAACCTGCGAAACGAGCTGCTCATAGGCGGCCCGGCCCTCGACGGTGAAAGTGATGCCCTCTACGGCCATACGAGATAGGGCGGACTCGGGCACCAGTGTGCAGCCATCCGAGTAGGTTTTGAAAGGGAAGCGGCCGGCGAGATAGCCAAGCGCCTTGCGTTCTGCGTCGGGATTTGGGAACCGCAACTTGATCATGGTTGCATTATAAGTCTCATCCGTCGGAGCAACAAGGTGACGTAGGTTGCGGTGAATTCCCTCATTCACTGATTCAGCGAATACAACAGCACATTCAGTCCGATGCGGGCGGCGTCGGCTTGGATGTAGCCGCGGCAGGCGAGCGCTTCGTGGCTTTCCAGCGCGCAGCTGATGTCGTAGGGCGAGAAGATGACCGCCCAGCGGCCGTCGATTTCGATGCCTTCCAGTTGCGGCTCGATTTGCCGCTGACGGGCGGCGAGTGGCTGGCCGTTGTCGGCCGCTTGCGGATCGCGGAGCGTTACGCGACGGATGTCGTAACCGCCGTACGCGTTCGTGAATAGTGGATCGTCGGGCGGGATCCGCTCGAGCGCGTGGCCGGGCAGCGCGGCGGACAGTTCGCGGCGGAACGCGGTGGCGAAGGGCTTGCTCGCGCAAATCGCGTCGGCCAACAGGGTGCCTCCCCGCTCCAGGTATTCTTTCAGGTTTTCCCGTTCCACCGGCGTGAGTCGGAAGTCGTGCCGCCCGTGCATGAATACCAGGTGGTAGCGGAACAGCGTCGCATCGGAAAGCGCGATCAATTCCGGCGCTGCGCGGACGCGGAGCTTCAATTCACCCTGCGAGGCGGTACGCAATAAGTTCACCAGCGCGCCTGGTGCGTCGTTACAGCCGCCGCCGTGGCGGAGCTTGGCAATTTCGATCACGCCCCGCGCATTCTTATCGCCGATTTCCTCCTCGGCGAGCGGCGTAACGAAGCTCTGCTCCTTGCCTTTTGGCTCACGATTGGTGGCATAGGTGAGCACGTTGACGCCCACGGCCAAGGCATCGGCGATGTGCTCGACGACCGCCGGCGGATACCCCGCAAGCGGCTTCGCCTGACGATTCCACTGTCCGGGCTGCGCGAGCTCCCAATAGCAGGACAGGTCCGCGTCGCAATAAACGACGCACGTGCGGCAACCGTATTCGACACCCCACAGCCGTCCGACGTAGGACGAATCGGGCCGTACCAGGTCTTGCATCCTCCAGATTGGATGGCCGGGCGTCAGGCGCTGCAATTGGTACTCCGGCTCCGGAAAAACGGCGCTCATCAATTGGCGGAGGCCGGCGTCGAATCGCTGCGGGTTCGCACAACAGGCCTCGGCGAAGATGAATCCGCCGCGGTCCACGTAATCGCGCAGTTTTTGCGCGTGCTCGATGAGCCCCGGCGCGTCGCTGCCGCTGATGTACAGCACCGGCGCTTGGAGCAGGTCTTCGACCGTGGCGGCGGCCGGTTTCATGACCTGCCAGGTGAGGCCGAGGTGCCAGGCCTCTTCGGTGTACGCGGTGAGGTGGGCAGCGTCGTTGCGATGCTGGTTCCATTTGTTGCCGTCGCCGTAATCGAGCTTGGCCATGACGATCGGGCGGCGGCCCTTGGACAGGAAGAGCAGGGCGAGGGCGGTGCTGATGTGAGGATCGCGTTCGGCGTGCCAGGTGCCCTGCCAATAGTGGGACAGCGCATCCTGCTCGCGAACGAGTCGCTCCGCCCCCTCGCGATACCAGTCGTGGTCGCCGATGAATCGTCGCGCGGTTAGGCGGCCGACTCGTTCCAGGCCATAGAGATAATAGTACAGGCAAGGTTGCCCGCCGCCGGCCGGCCGGGGATTGTTGCGGACCGTAAACTTTTGTGCGAGCCAGTTGACGCCACGCTCGAGATGGTCGTCCTCGGCGTGTGGGCGGCAACAGACGACACGGCCGCCTTCGACGGCTGCATCGCCCGATTCGAGCGCGGCCGTGGCAATAGCCAGTGCGCCGATGCCGGCGCAGGTCATGCTGCCCGTGCCGGCGTCGTCGGGCACGTAACCCCAGGAGCCGTCGTCGTTCTGGGTGGTGCGCCAATAGTTGGCGGTCATTTCCCAAGTCTCGCGGCTGACCGTGGCGCCGACGCGCTGCGCATCGTACAGGGCCAGCACGGCGAACTGGGAGTTGCTGTTGTCGCCACCCGGGCCGGGATACGACCAGGCGCCCTTGCGTTCGTCTTTGATCTGATGACTTTCCAGCCAGCGGACGTTGCGGCCGATTTGGACCATGTCTTTTTTCGGCTCGGCCGCGCAGAGGACCATTGTCTGCAGCGAGACGACGTAAGTCTTGTCCGGCTGCAGGCCGCGGAGATATTTGAGTGCGCTCTGCACGGCGGGGTCATCGACCGGGACGCCGGAGTTCAGCAGCGCCAGCGTACACAGCGAGGTGACGCCGCCCTCGTAGCTAGCCATCTCGTTCCAGCGGCCGCGGACCTGCTCGCGCTTCAAGTAGGCGACGCCGCGGTCGATCGCTTCAATGACTTGGGCCGCATCGATCGGTCGGTCGCGCGGCGGCTGAGCCCGCGTCCATCCAGGCGCTACAATCGCTACGATCGACACCGCCGCGAGGCATCGAAGCGCGTGGTTGGGAATCATCCGGTATCCTTTCCTGCGGCATGGGGCGCGAGCACTGTAAGTAGTTTACGTTTCGAGAGTTGAAGCGGCAACGGAACGGCGCCGTTTGCATTGTCCGCGTTGGCGGGCACCGATAGAATGCGGGGGGAAAGAAGCTCTTAGCTATTAGCCGTTTGCTGTTAGCCAGAAAGAGTTCTACTTTCCGATTGAAAGAACCATCGCCGACAGCCAATTTGCGATCCCTCTGGCTAAGAGCTAATAGCTAACAGCTTCCACCCATGTCCACCACCAAGGCACGCAACCTGGGCGACGTTCTGCAGGAGTTTCGGCAGCATCGCCAGCTCATGCAGCGCGAGTTGCAGAAGGTCATCGTCGGCCAGGACGCGGTGATCGAGCAGATCTTCGCGGCCATTTTCACGCGCGGCCATTGCCTGCTGGTGGGCGTGCCCGGCCTGGCCAAGACGCTGATCGTCAGCACGCTGTCGCAGATCCTCGACTTGCAGTTCAAACGGATTCAGTTCACGCCCGACTTGATGCCCTCCGACATCACGGGCACGAATGTGTTGGAGGAGGATGAGCACGGCCGGCGGTCGTTCCGGTTTGTCGAAGGGCCGATCTTTACGAACATTCTGCTCGCCGACGAGATCAACCGCACGCCGCCCAAGACGCAGGCCGCGCTGTTGCAGGCGATGCAGGAGCGGGAAGTGACGGCCGGGCAATCGACCTATCAATTGCCGAATCCGTTTTTCACAATCGCCACGCAGAATCCGATCGAGCAGGAGGGCACGTATCCGCTGCCCGAGGCGCAGCTCGACCGGTTTATGTTCAACATCAAGGTCGACTATCCGACGGCGACGGAAGAGGAACAGATTCTGGCGGCCACGACGCGGCAGGAGCGGCCCGACGTGTCGAAGGTGCTTTCCGAACGGGCGATTCTCAACTTGCAGAAGCTGGTCGGTTCCGTGGCCGTGAGCGAGCACATCATCAAGTACGCCTCGTCGCTCGTGCGCGCGACTCGGCCCAAGGATGCGACTGCGCCGAAATTCGTGCAAGAGCTGGTCGATTGGGGCGCCGGGCCGCGGGCCGGGCAGTTCCTGATCCACGGCGGCAAAGCGCTGGCGGCGATGGACGGACGATTCAGTGTGGCGATCGACGACGTGCAAAAAGTGGCCGAGCCCGTGCTGCGGCATCGCATCAGCACCAATTTCCAGGCCCAGGCCGAAGGACTGACCACGGAGGATCTCATCGCCCGGCTGATGAAGGAAATTCCCGTGCCGGAAATACCAAAGTTCGCTGGGTGAGGAAAAAGAGGGGGAGACAAGGGGAGGGGGAGACAAGGAGACGAGCCACGAATGCGTTCTCTCCTTGTCTCCCCCATTTCTTGTCTCCTTGTCTTTGCTGCTTAAGTACAACGCGTAGCCGTAGCGCCATGTCCACGGTCGAAAAATATCTGAAGCCGGAGGTGATTCGGCAGATTTCGCGGCTGGATTTGCGTGCGCAGTTTATCGTCAAGGGCTTTCTGCACGGCCTGCATGCCAGCCCGTTTCATGGGTTCTCGGTTGAGTTCAGCGAGCATCGCAAGTACACGCCGGGCGACGATCCGCACGACATCGACTGGCTCGTGTTTGCCAAGACCGACAAGTATTACGTCAAGAAGTTCGAGGCGGAGACCAACATCACCGGCTACCTGGCGATGGATTTGAGTCAGTCGATGGCCTACACGTACCGCCAGGAGATGTCGAAATTCGACTACGGAATCTGCCTGGCGGCGGCGCTTGCATACTTGATGATCCATCAGAATGACCCGGTTGGCGTAGTGACCTTCGCCGAGCAGATCAACAATTATCTGGCGCCCAAGTCGAAGCGGCAGCAAATCGGCAATATTTTGTCGCTCCTGGCGCGGCTGCGGCCGGCGGGGCAGACGGACGTGGCCCGCAGCCTGGTGCAGTTGGCGGCGATGATCAAACACGCCAGCCTGGTCATCGTGTTCAGCGACCTGCTGGCGGAGCCGGAACCGATCATCTCTGCGCTGCGGCAGTTGCGGCACGGCGGCAACGATGTGATCCTGTTCCACATTCTCGATGAGGCGGAAGTGAAGTTCCCGTTCTCGGGACTGGTCGAGCTGGAGGAGCCCGAGACGAACGCGCGGCTGGAGGTCGACGCGGACAGTTATCGCCGCGACTACCTGCAGGAGATCGACGAGTTTCGCGACCTGTACCGCCGCGAGTGCTTTCAGAGCGGCATCGATTACGTCGCGCTGGATACGAGCATGCCGTTCGATCGGGCACTGACGGAATACCTGCTCATGCGAACGTCGCGGGCGTGACACACAACAATTAGCCACAGAGGACCTAGGATCTCTGTGTTCTCTGTGGCAAAGAACTCTTGTTCGAATAGCGGTCAATGGGTTTTGTCACTCCAGCTTTACTGGGCGGCGCGCTGCTCGTAGCGGTGCCGATCGTGCTGCATTTGATCATGCGGCGCGAGGCGAAGCAGCTGCAATTTCCTGCGCTGCGATTCGTCCTGCGGCGGCAGACATTGAATCAGCATCGGCTGCGGCTGCGACATTGGCTGCTGTTGGCGCTGCGGTGCGCGATCATCGCGCTCTTGGCGTTTGCGCTCGCGCGGCCGACGCTGCGCGGCTCGGGCGTCGCCGGGCAGGAAGGCAGGCAGATTGCGGCCGCGCTCGTGTTCGATAATTCGCTGCGGATGCAATACGAGCACGAGAATCAAACGCGGCTGGAGCGGGCGAAGTATTTGGCCGGCTGGTTATTGGAGCAGCTGCCCGCGGAGGGGCCGGTGACAGTCGTCGACCGTTCGGACAAACACCGCGGGTCGGACCTGGATCGGGCGGCCGCCGAACTGCGGGTCGAGCGGCTGGAGCTAAGCGTGGCGGTGCGGCCGCTTGCAGACGCGCTCCAGGACGCGACGAACTGGCTCGAAGGTCAGCGCGATTATCGCGGTGAAATCTATGTATTCACCGACTTGGCGGCGGAAGCCTGGCCGCCGGACGCGCTCACGAGTTTCGCGGCCCGGCTGAAGGATTTGCCGGGCACCAACGTCTATTTGATCGACGTGGGAGTCGAGGAGCCGCGCGATTTGGGATTGGCCACCCTGCGACTTTCGGGGCAGCAACTGGCGCCGGGCGGCGTGTTGCGGCTGGATACTGAGTTGCAATCGATCGGTGCGACGGCGGAGAGCGGCGAGGTCGTCGTCGAGCTCTACGTCGGCACCGGCCCGACCGGCGCGGAGAAGCGGGGCCAGCAGACGCTCCAGCCGGGCGACAACGAATCGCTGCCGATCGAGTTCTCGCTCTCCGGCCTGAACCTGGGAACGCATCAAGGCTACGTCCGGATAGTGGGGCACGACGCCCTGCCGTGTAATGACGTCCGCTATTTCACGGTCGACGTTCGGCCGCCGAGCAAAGTGCTGCTGCTCGCGGAATCGGACGCCGACGCGGTGTTCTTGCGCGAGGCGTTGGCACCGACAGCGGCGGGACTGGCACCGGCCCGGTTCGCTTGCGACGTGCAGCCGTTCACTCAACTTGCCAATCTTCCGCTGGTCGATTTTGATGCGGTGTTCCTGGTCGATCCACCGCCGCTGGTGGCGGCCGCCTGGCAGGCATTGGTGGACTACGTCGACGCCGGCGGCGGGCTGGGGATTTTTCTGGGCCGGAGTGCGAACAGCAATGAATTCAACCAATCGGGCCCGCAACAATTGCTGCCAACCAAGCTGCGCTGGCAGTCGCGCGAGGAAACTTTTTTGCGGCCGGTTGCGGTCGAGCATCCGGCCCTGGCGGAGTTTCGGGAGCTGGGCGACGCCGTGCCGTGGCCGGAGTTTCCCGTGTTTAGATATTGGGAGTTGGAATCGGGCGAAGCGGCTGCCCATGTGGTGGCCTCGCTGGCGAACGGCAAGCCGGCGCTGGTCGAGCGGCAGATCGGTGCCGGCCGCGTGCTCCTGTTCGCCACCAGTGTGTCGGATCCGGCGCACGACGATCCCTGGAATCTGCTCCCGACGGCGCCTGATCCCTGGCCGTTCCTCGCGCTCATGAACGGCATCGCCCAGTACCTGGCCGGGACGAGCGATGCGCAGCTCAACTATCTGGCGGGGCAAACGGTCGTGCTGCGGCTGTCGCCCGAGGAGCAAGCGACCAACTTCGTGCTGCAGATGCCGGGTGGGGTCGCGGTCCGGCAATCGGTGACGCCGGGCGAGCGTGAATTGACGATCGCGGCGACGGAGGCGCTGGGCAACTATCGCGTGCAGGCGGGCGGCCGGCAGGAACGGCTGGATCGCGGCTTCAGTGTGAACTGCCCGGCCGAGATGAGCCAATTGCGGCGGATTCCGGCGGCGCAGATTGTCGAGGCGCTGGGCGCCGACCGCGTTCGCGTGGCCCGTACACGTGGGGAGATTGAGGTTCGCGTCGGGCTCGGGAGGGTCGGCCGCGAATTGTTTCCCGCGCTGATCCTGGCCGTCGCACTGGTGCTGGGGGCGGAACAACTGTTGTCGAATCGTTTTTACCGCACCACACAATGACTGAGCTTCGCTTTCAACCTGTCGCGAGTTGGACGATCGTTGTGGTGGCGGCGGTCGTGCTCGTGGGGTTATTGTGGGTGCGGCCGCGGCACGTGCAGTTGGCAATGCGGCAGTGGGCGGCGCTGGTTGGGTTGCGGCTGTTGGTTGTGCTCTTGACGCTGGTGGCGATGCTGCGGCCCACGCTGGTATACACCAAGGTCGAACCGCAGCGGGCGTCGCTGGTGCTCCTGGTCGATTCATCGCGGAGCATGCAGGTGGCCGACTCGCTCGGCGACACTTCGCGGTGGGACTCGATGCGGCGGCTCCTCGACGCGGCGGCGGGCGACCTGGCCAAGCTGGCCAAGACATGGGACGTCAAGGCGTATCGATTTGACGCCGACGTCCAAAAGCTCGACGTTCGCGACGGCAAGATGGCGCTGCCCGCCGCCCCGGCGGGAGAGCAATCGGCGCTCGGCGCGGCCGTGAACGACGCGCTGGAGCGCGAAACAAGCGGGCGGGTGCTCGCGATGCTGCTGTTGAGCGATGGCGCCCAGCGGTCCGTGGCGCCGCGCGACCTGCCGCCGCAAGTGGCCGTGCGATTGCTGGCGGCCGAGAGCATTCCGCTGTACACGTTCACGTTTGGCAAATCCGGCGGCAGCGAGCGGGCCGACCTGGCCATCGACGACCTGGTGACCAATGAAACGATCTTTACCGAGACGCCGACGGAAGTTCGCGGACAACTTACCTCCCAGGGGTATTCGAACCAGCAGGTGAAGGTGCAGCTGCTGTGGGAAAAGGGCGGCAAAATGGAAGTTGTCGACACGACGCAGATCGACACGGGCGCAGAGGGCCGCACCGTGCCGATCGTGCTGCGCCACACACCGCAGTCGCCGGGCGAATACAAGGTGACGCTCCGAATCGAACCGCGCGAGGGCGAATTGGTGACCACGAATAACGAGGTGAGCACGTTCGTTACGGTGCGCGGCGGAGGGATCAAAGTGCTGTACCTGGTCGGAGCGACGCGGATCGGCGGCGGGCCCGGGCCGGAGCAGCGGTTCGTGCGGGCCGCATTGGCCCGCTCGCCGGACATGGTGGTCGAGCGGCGATTGATCAATTACGATCCGCCCGGCGCGGACCTGGTCGAAGCGATCCGCGACGGCGGTTTCGACGTGGTGATTCTCGACGACGTAGACATGCAGGGGTTGAGCGCGGCGAGTTGGCAAGCGCTGGCCGAGCGCGTCCGCAATGGCGCCGGCCTGATGATGCTGGGCGGCTACCACAGTTTTGGTCCGGGCGGTTTTCGCGATTCGCCGCTGGCCGACGTGCTGCCCGTGAACATCGGCCCGGCCCAGCGGCAAGGGTTTGGAGAAGCCGTGCGACAGGACGTGCAGCTGGCCGGTCCGGTGCGGATGCGGCCCGCCGCGCCGCTGGGGCCGCGGCATCCGATCATGCGGTTGGAGGGGTCGGAGGTCGGAGGTCAGAGGTCAGAAGATAACACGTCGCGGTACAATTGGGATCAATTGCCGCCGCTCGACGGTGCCAACCTATTCGCCCGCAATGAACTGAAACCCAATGCCCAAGTACTGGCCGAGGCGGATGATGCGCAGCGGCATCCGCTTTTGGTGGCCGGCCAATCGGGCGACGGGCGCGTGCTGGCTTTTGCAGGCGACTCGACGTGGCGGTGGCCGATGCTCGGCTTTGGCGACGCGCATCGCCGCTTCTGGCGGCAGTGCGTGTTGTGGCTGGCCAAGAAGGATGAGCAGACGGAAGGCCGCGTGTGGATTCGGCTGGCCGGGCGACGGGCGATGCGCGGCACGCGGATCGATTTCGCGGTCGGGGCGGAGAACGCGCAGGGCGAGCCGATCGGTGCCGCCAATTTTGACGTCGCCGTTCAGACGCCGGACGGCCGAGCGGTGAGCGTGCGTCCGACGAAGACCGGTGCGGAGTGGACGGCCAACTTCCGCGACACCACCAAACCGGGCGACTATCGCATCACGGTCACGGGCAAAGATGGCAGCGACGTGCTGGGCACGGCCGAGGCGCGGTTCCTGGTGCCGAATCAGGATTTGGAGCTCGACCGGCCAGCCGCGGAGCCGAGCCTGATGGCGCAACTGGCCGAGATGACCAAGCCGGCCGGCGGGGCGGCGCTGGCGGCAGAAGAGTTACCCGATTTGTTGAAGCGCTTGGCCGACAAGCCGCCCGAGTTGAAAGAGGAAGTCGTCGCCAAGGTGACCTATTGGGATACTTGGCCGTTTTTCCTGGTGTTTGTCGGGCTCTTGGGAGTAGAGTGGTTTTTGCGGAAGCGGTGGGGGTTGGTGTGAGGGCCGCATCACGAATCGTCGGGAGGTAGCGAGCCCTGCTTCTTAAGCTCGCGGCGAATAAGTTCCGTATCGCGCTCGACGACGTGAGGGGGAGTATCGGGACGTGGATTCTCGACGCCTTCCAATAAAACTTGCATTCGTCGCACGTGACGTTCATTCGCAGTCTTGGTGTTAATCCAAAGCGCTTTGTCTTCTGCGTCTCTTAATCGGGCCGAGGTCAACACTACGTTCTCAGCGTTAGTGCGAAAGGACTGCCAATTCTGCCAGGTCTCGTCAAATTGCTGCTTGACATCGCGCATGCGCCACAATTCGCTCGCCAAATAACCCATGCCGAGAACAAATACGGTCAGCGGAATCAATATCCGCCAGCGGTGTCGTTGAGCCCTGAAGATACTCATCGTCGCGAGGCGATTACGGTTGGCATGCTGACCAGGTCCAATGGCGGTCGGAGGTCATTTGAACTGATTCCGGGGAAAAGTCAAATTCTGCGCCGAGTCCGCGCATTTCGTCGCTGGTGAGCGCAGCGCGGAGTGAGTCGGCGAAGAGTTTACGCTGGTATGGCGTCGCGATTCCCGCGTAGGTGTCGACCAGGTGCTGAAGCTCCGCTTCGTCGTTTGGCCGAGCCAGATCGCGGTGGAACAGGATGCCGCCCGGCGCGGTCAGGCGAACAGCTGCTTCGATAACGGTTCGTGGCTCGGGAATATGATGCACGATGCTGTTGCTGATGACGGCGTCGAAGTCGCGCTCAAGCACGCGCTCCGCTTCGCTGGCGCTCCGCGTCGCGGCCAAACGTTTGGCGTCGGCATGGATCAATTGGATGCGGTCGGACAGGCCGGCGACGGCGACGTTGGTTCGGGCCATGGCCAACATGCTTTCCGCGGCGTCGATGGCCGTGACGTGGACATGCGGCGCGCGGCGGCAGAGCTCGATCGGAATCTGCGCCGTGCCGGTGCCCAGGTCGAGGACCCGGAAAAAGGGGACCGGTCCAATGATCGGTTCACGGCTGTTCGAGGATTCTTCGCGTGGCCCGCGATAATTGGACCAGTCCCCTTTTTCCAACGCGGCGAGCAAGTCGCTGACGAACTGCGCGTTGACGGCGGCATGATCCATCGCGTCGTATTCACGCGCGTCGGCGTCGGAGTCCATCACTTCCGGTTCGAGAATGCGCGCTATCATTGTAACAATCGGATTTCACCACAGAGACACGGAGGGCACGGAGATGAAATTGCAAGGCGACTCTTCTCTGTGTCCTCCGTGTCTCCGTGGTGAACTAATTACGGATGAATGACGATTTTGCCGGCCAGCGTGCCGGTTTTGCCGATCGTGCTTTCCTCTTGCAGCTTGTGGGCGAGGGCGGTTTGATCGAGCGGTAGGATGCGGTCGATGCACGGCTTGATCTTGCCGGCGGCGAGCCAGCGGTTGATGTCGGCGCCGGCGGCCTGGATTTCGTCGGGCGTGGCGTTGAACATCGCGAAGCCGTGCAGGTGGCAGCCCTTGACGTAGAACGGGCCGACGGGAAACGTGGGGCGGGCGTCGCGGCCGGCCATCAGGATCATCCGACCGCGCGGGGCCAGATGGCCAATTGCCTGATCGAAGTTTGGCTCGCGGAGTGTCTCCCACCAGACGTTGATGCCGTTGGGAGCCGCTTCCTGGATGCGGGCGTTGACATCTTCGGTCTTGTAGTTGATCGCGACATCGGCGCCCAACTCGCGGGCCCGCTGCACCCTGTCGTCGCTGCCGGCCGTGGTGACGGCGCGCGCGCCGATCGCTTTGGTCATCTGCACCACCATCGAGCCGACGCCGCCAGTGCCGCCGTTGACGAACAGCGTTTCTCCCGGCTGCAGTCCGGCATCGCGCACCAAGCCAAGTTGTGCGGTGATGGCGACTAGAGCACACGCGGCGACCGTGTCGTCGCTGACGCTGGCGGGCGTGGGATGGAGCCAACATTCGTCGACCGCCGCGTACTGGGCGAACGTGCCCTGCCGGCCCAAGAGGCCTTGGTTGGAACCCCAGACGCGGTCGCCAACTTTGAATAGCTTCGCATCGGTGCCGAGTCTTTCGACCGTGCCGGCCAGGTCGCAACCGACGATGAACGGAAACGGCAGCGGCATCTGGACCATTCCGCTGCGGATGTACGTGTCGATCGGGTTGACGGCGACGGCGGCGACGCGCACGAGCACCTGGCTGCCGGTGGGCTGCGGCATCGGCAGCTCGCCGACAATGATGCTCTCGGGCGGACCGGGCTGGGTGATGTAGGCAGCTTTCATCAGCGACGTTCCTTCTCGGTTTAGTCCAAAGCAAAATGGAACGAAGACAAGGAGACAAGGAGAGGGGGAGACAAGGAGAACGGAAACGCGGTTCCTCTCCTTGTCTCCTTGTCTCCCCCTCTCCTTGTCTGTTCATGTTCTACCCGAAGTCCGGGCCGCCTATAATGGGCTCATGGGCCAATCGCGATCTTCCACTGGAATCCTTCTGATTGTGCTCTTGGCCGTGATTGGGTACGTGCTGTGGACGATGCCGCACCAGTTGGTCGACGGCTGGACGAAGGCCCACGAAATGGGCCCGTGGTTCGGATACATCTACTTGGCTGTGGTCGGGCTGGGTGGCCTGTTGCTCGCTTCGCTGTTGATCGCAATTTTGGTGCATGTCTGGAAGAACACGCGACAGAAGTCAGCCGACGAGCGGCGGCGGAACCTCAATCCGAGCCAAATGTCGGCCGCCGAGCGAGCGGAAGAACTGACCGACAATTTGGCGGCTGGTCGTGAATACGCGGGCGGCGACGTGGTGAGCCCGGCCTTGCGGGCCCAGATCGAGGCGGCTGTGGCGGAGATCGACGCCAAGCGCCAGTCGCAGCAGCTGGAGATTGTCGCGTTCGGCACGATTTCGAGCGGCAAGTCGTCGCTGCTGAACGCGCTGGCCGGGCGACCGATTTTCCAAACTAACGTGGTGGGTGGAACGACGACGACTCGGAGCGAGATACCGTGGGTCGCCGCGGCGACCGACCGAGTGGTGCTGGTAGACACGTCCGGGCTGGCGGAGGTCCACGGCGAAGCGCGGGCGGCCGAGTCGGCCACGGCGGCCAAGAACGCCGACCTGGTGTTGTTCGTTGTGGATGGGCCGCTCAAGGCGTATGAGAGCGAGCTGCTCGAAGCACTGGCGGCGATGGAGAAGCGAATCGTCGTTTGCCTCAACAAGGAAGATTGGTACGACGCCGATCAGCGCGACGAGCTGCTGGCGCAGATTTCGGAGCAGGTAAGGCCGGCAGTCAGCCCGGCGGACGTGGTGGCCGTGCGCTCGCGGCCGACCACTCGGCGGCGGGTGCGGGTGCTCTCCGACGGCAGCGAACAAGCCGAGGAGGTGCCGGTGGAGCCGGATATCGGTGCGCTGGCGCGGCGGCTGCTGTCGATCGTCGCTCGCGACGGCCGCGACCTGTTGTTGGCCAATCTGCTGCTGCAATCGCGGGGGATGGTGGATGAGTCGAAGCAGCGGGTGCTGGCCGCGCTCGATGCACGAGCCGACGAAGTGATCAATAAGTACATGTGGGCGGCCGGCGGCGTGGCGGCCGTCAATCCGATCCCGCTCTTGGACCTGGCGGGAGGCAGCGCGATAACGGTCAAGATGGTGCTCGACCTGGCCGCCGTCTACAAGCAGCCGATCGACGTGGATACGATCGTCACGCTGTTGGGCCAGTTGGGCAAGAACTTCATCGCGATGGTAGGGGCCACGGCCGCGGCGCCGGCGTTGGCGGCGGGAGTGGCCTCACTGCTAAAGACCGTGCCGGGCATCGGGACAATTGCGGGCGGCATCGTGCAAGGATTGGTGCAAGCGCTGGTGACGCGATGGATCGGCCGCGTGTTCGTCGAATACTTCCGCAACGAGATGCAGCCGCCATCCGGCGGCCTGGCCGAGCTGGCCCGCCGTCAATGGGCCGAGGTGACCCAGCCGGACCAGCTCAAGAAGCTGATTCAATTGGGCCGGGAGCGGTTGGGAAAACGCAATGACTGAAACGTTGATCGACAGCTCCTACGACGAGGCCCTATCCGCGGTGCGGCAGGCCATCGATCAGTTTCGCGGCTGCAGCTTGGAAGAGCGGACGTCGTTGCAGCACGATTTGGATCAGTTGCACACGATGGCCGAGAAGCTCTCATCGGGGCGGGTCGAAATCGTGGTGTTCGGCGAGATCAGCACCGGCAAGTCGGCGCTGATCAATGCGCTCGTGGGCGAGGCGGTGACGAGCGTAAACGTCCGCGGTGGCTGGACCAAGGACGTGTGGCACGTCGGTTGGGAGGGGGCCGGCTACTGTGTGCCCGGCATGGACCGCTCACAGGTGATTCTCATCGACACACCGGGACTGAACGAAGTCGATGGCGCACGGCGTGCCGAGATGGCCCACGAGGCGGCCGAGCGGGCCGACCTTGTGCTGTTCGTCGCTGATTCAGACTTGAACGAAGTGGAGTATTCGGCGCTCGTAGAGCTGGCTGCCAGCCATAAGCCAATCCTCTTGGTGCTGAACAAGGCCGATTTATATCCGCCCGAGGAGCTAGCCGAGCTGATGTCGGTGTTCCGGGGGCCGCGCTTGGCGGGCGTGGTGGATGCCGAAAACGTCATCACGGCCAAGGCCGATCCGCGGCAAGTGGAGTACTACATCGAGTCGGCCGACGGCCGCACGCGGAGCGAATGGCGCAAGCCGAAGCCCGACGTCGAGGCGCTGCGGGAGCGAATTCTGGAGGTGTTGGCCGCCGAGGGCAAAGCGCTGATTGCGCTAAACGCCGCCATGTACGCGGCCGATAAGAGCGACCGCATGGCGGCGCTTCGGATACGGATGCGGAACGAGAAGGCGACGGCCGCGATCTGGAGCTTCGCCGTGATGAAGTCGCTGGGCGTGGCCTCGAACCCGCTGGCCGTGGCCGACGTGGTCGGCGGCACGGCGGTGGACGTGTTGATGGTGGTGACGCTAGGCAAGATTTATGGCATCGAAATCACCACGGTCAACGCGCGGGAACTGATCACCGCAATCTTGAAGGCGGCTGGCTGGGTAATGCTGAGCGAAGCGGCAGTGAGCTATGCGTCGTCGTTTATCAAGGCGGTGACAGGCGGCTGGGGAACCGTGCTGACGGCGCTCCCGCAAGGAGCCGCCGCCGGGTACGGCTCGTACATCGTCGGCCAGGCAGCTCGGTATTACTTCGAGCACGGCGCCAGTTGGGGCCAGCAGGGCCCGAAGCGCGTGGTCACCAGGATTCTGGAAAACACCGACAAGCGGTCGGTGCTGCAGCGGCTCAAGGAAGAGATCGGGAAGAAGCTGTCGCTGAATCGGTATGCGGCAAAGTGAAGCAGTGGGGGAGACACGGAGAGGGGGAGACACTCGATCCAATCTCATCTCCTTGTCTCCCCCTCTCCTTGTCTCCCCCTCTTTTTCTTTCCCCCTGGCCAAAGCGCCGCAACTGCCGCCACGGCGATGCTGATGCCCGCGATGCTCAACATCGTGGCCTGCAGGAACCGCTGGTGGGCGATCTGGGCTCGAATTTGCGGTGCGTCGCGGCTTTCTAACGGGGTGAAGCCCCTTTCGGCCAGTGGGCGGTACAACACGATCCATGCTTTCCAGGCTTCGACGGGCGTCAGTTGACCGAGCTGCTCGTCGACGAGCTTGGATTGAGCGAGCGGTTGGAACTCTGGCAGCTTCGGCTCCGTGAGTCGGTTCCAGAGGCTGAGTGTGGCGAGCAGCCCGGCCACGATCACGAAAACGGCAATCACACCCTTGCGCGCCGACCAGGTCGTGGTCGGTTTGGGCTGCGCGGCGGGCGCCAGTGGCAAATGGCGGAGCATGCGGAGCGTCGGCACATCGAGCGTGTTGCCGCACACACAGACCACTTGTCCACCGGCCTGACCAACATCGACCGGTAGCGTCTGGCCGCAATTGCAAGACATCAGGTACGTCGCCATCGAAGATTCCCACCACGAGGCAAATCGAACGATATCGCTGCAACTCGTTATTTTGTAATGAGTTGCGAAGTCACCGCCTTCGGCGCGGAGGCCGCGTCGGCCGGCGAATCAATTTACGTGCCGGAGACGTGCTGCCACTCAGTCGCATCTACTATCGTAGGGATTTTTCTGCGTTTGCCTATGGACCCGGTTGTACGGCTGCTTAGAATTGAGAGGCTTAACCTCCCGCATGAGGGCAGATTCAGAGTTCAAGGAAGCAGCGCCGCGGGGAGGCCGCGCGAGTGGGCCACGCGCGGGGTGCTCGCACTCTGCTTGAGGATCGCTTGGTCGCTGGATCATTAGGGACTGGACGATATGTTGCGAGTCCGCCGACATCAGGACCGCGCTCCGGACCCGCTGCCCGTCTCGCTCGAGGGCCGATGGGTTTGTCCTCCGAGTCGTGTTCCGATCATCGCATGAACTGTCGGCGGCGCGCCGGCCATAGCGGCCACGCTGCTGCCTGAATTGGAAAGGGATGATTGCTAACGAGCGCCGCCCGCACTCGAAACAATCACAAGACGTATCGGTTGGGTAAGAGATTTTGTCGGACGTTGTTGTTTCCCTCAGCGTCATTTTTTACCAAATGTCGGGGGGGACAAGACAGCCGACTGAACGGTGTTAGAATTAGTTGTTTATCGCCTATTTGCCGCACTGAATAAGGGGAGTGTCTACATCGCGTCGGCGTCGTTGTCGATCGGCCAGAGTTTGATTTGCTCGTGATCGGTCCGCGTGTCTCGCAGGGGGCACTTACCTACCAAGGCACCTGCACCCGGACCTTCGATACGAGAGTCGATCCAACAGCAACGTCGCACTGCGAAATCTGTTTTCACATTCTCGCTTATCTCACGTGCACTTGGGTCAGGTTGGTCACCTAATTGGTAGGAGTGTAAATCTTGTACGATTCATTGTTGGATCATGACCTCGATGAAGAGACAGCAGTCACCGCCGATGTCGCCACGGACCTGGATGACAAGGCCTTGGAGGAGGATGACGACGAAACGGATGCGTTAGCGGAGGCGGACGACAGTGAAGCGTCCGAGTCGGCCGAGGGGGCGGACGTCGATACTGAGAGTCTCTTGGACAGCACCGACACCGAATCGTGGTCGGATGACCCGGTGCGGATGTATCTGACGCAGATGGGCGAGATTCCGCTGTTGACGCGGAAGGAAGAAATCCGCCTGGCGCGGAAGATCGAAATCACGCGGGCGGCGTTCCGCCGTAAGCTGTTGTGCTGCGACTACGTGATTCGCAGCGCGGTCAAGGTGCTGCATCGCGTGCATCGGGGCGAACTGCCCTTCGACCGCACGGTGCAGGTGTCGGTGACCGATCGGCTGGAGAAAGATCAGATTCTCGGCCGGTTGCCCCACAACCTGGTCACGCTCGACCGGCTGTTGGAGCGCAACGCCGAGGACTACCGCATCGCGACCACCAAATCGGTCCGCGCGCCCGAGCGCCGGGCCGCCTGGAAGCGGCTGAGCAGCCGTCGCTGTCGGGCCGTGCTGTTGGTCGAGGAATTGGGCCTCCGCACCGGCCGCATCGAGCCGATGATCGGCCAGTTGGAGCAGTTCAGCGCGCGGATCGATCAGCTCAAAGGTCAAATCGAGCAGATGAAGCGCGAGAAGCGGCCCACGGCCGAACGCAAGCCGCTGCTGGTCGAATTCCGCAACATTCTGCGGGCTCTGCAAGAAACGCCCTCCAGCCTCCGCAACCGCATTTCGGAGTTGAAGGTTGTTTATACCCAGTACCAGCGCGCGAAGCGTGGCCTGTCGGAAGGCAACTTGCGGCTGGTGGTGTCGATTGCCAAGAAGTATCGCAACCGCGGCCTATCATTTCTGGATCTCATCCAGGAAGGAAACGCCGGCCTGATGCGGGCGGTGGACAAGTTCGAGTATCGCCGCGGCTTCAAGTTCTGCACGTACGCCACGTGGTGGATTCGCCAGGCGATCACCCGCGCGGTGGCCGATCAGAGCCGCACGATCCGTATCCCGGTCCACATGGTGGAAACCATGAGCCGCGTGCGGAACGTGTCGCGGCAATTGCTCCAGAACATGGGCCGCGAGCCGACGATCGAAGAGACCGCACGGGCGGCCGGCTGCACGATCGAAGAAGCGCGCCGCGTACTGGCGATGAGCCGTTACCCGATCAGCCTCGACCGTCCGGTCGGCAACAGCGAGGACAGCCACTTCGGCGACCTGCTGCCCGATTCCGGCGCGGAGAGCCCGGCCATCGGCGCCGCCCAGGAAATGCTGCGCGGACAGATCTCGAAGGTCTTGAAGACGCTCAGCTACCGCGAGCGCGAGATCATCAAGCTGCGGTACGGCCTGGGCGACGGCTACAGCTACACGCTGGAAGAGGTCGGCCACATTTTCAAGGTCACCCGCGAGCGCATCCGCCAGATCGAAGCCAAGGCGGTCCGAAAGCTGCAACAGCCCAGCCGCAGCAGTGAGCTGATCGGGTTTTTGGATTAAGGCGAGGTCAGGCTAGGCCTGACAACGTTGGATCAATGTGCGTCAGCCGCATCCTGACCGACAACACAAGGCAACTTGTTTGCTTTCTACCGAAACCGGGCCGCGGCAACGCGGCTCGGTTTTTTCGTGCGCGGCGGGTGGTACTCTGTTCGAATTTGCCACATTAGAGGAAATCTCTAGATTGGCGCCGTGAGTCGCCAAGGTAATCCGTGTCTCGACGAAGTACCCGCATGGCCAAAAAATCGACGCCCGCACTGGTCGATGCAACGGGTTGTGTGACCGCCGGTGTGGTGATCCTCATCGGAATGATCGGCGTCGGTCAGGCCGCTGGGGGAATCGGCTCGCTCGTGTGGGCTGTGCGTTCGATCTTCGACGAGCAAAACTGGATCCACGCCGCCGTCGCCACGGCGGCGGCCGCCCTGTTCGGAAGTATCGGGTTCGGATTGTTAACGGCCCTCTGGATGGAACGGCCGCGCGCGCGGACGACCGTTGAATGCCAAGAGCATCCGCATGAACCCTGGCGGGGGCGAGTCGATTGGGCCGCCGGCAAGATCTCGGCGAGCGGCGGAGCACGCTTGTTCGCGCCGATACTGGCCGCCGTCGCCCTGTGGTGGAACTTCGCGTCGTTGCCGTTGTTGTCGGCGTTGCCGACTTTTTTTGGTCAAGTCGTCAGCAAATGGGCATGGCTCGTGCTGTTGATTCCGATTGCCGGCGCGCTGTTCATTGCGGCGTTCTTCTATCAGTTCTTTCGCTCCCACAAGTTCGGGCATTCGGTACTTGAGCTGGGGCAAGTACCGGGGTTGATCGGCGGGCAATTGGTTGGTGTGGTGCGGATTCCGCGGAGAGTCCAGGCGCCGGAAGGTTTCAGAGTGCGTCTCCTGTGCGTGGAATGGCTTCAATCAGGCCATGAACACCATCGTCACGACAGCGTGGTCTGGGATGACGAGCGCTGGGTAACGGATTTCCGCGTCGAAATGAATGAGACGGTGGTGCCGGTGCTGTTCGCGATTCCGTATAAGTTGCCGGAAACATCGCGTCCGGATACGGAGCGGGACTTCCAGTGGCGGTTGGAGGTGCGAGCCCGTCTGGAAGGAATCGACTTTGCGGCGACATTCGAAGTGCCGATTTACAAGACGGCGGAGAGTCGCCGGGATTTTCAGCTCGATGAGAAGTTGCTCGCCGAGCACGCCCCGCCGCTCAGCAATGAATTGGTGCTCCGCGACGCTGGGATCGTGCGCGAGTCGCTCGAAGACAATGGCGTGCGGCTGACGTTCAATGCCGCGCGCAACTGGCGGACGGCGCTCGTCGTGACACTCTTTCCGCTGGTCCTGAGTGGTTTCGCGTTCGTGATCATCAGCTACGGCGACGATGCCCGCGACTTTTTCAACATCAAAGCGATCTGGGAGAAAGTTTTCGACCACTTCGGCCTGGTGAAGCTTGCCAATGCAGTTTTCCAGACGATCGTGGCACTGGCCAGCGCCGCAATGTTCGTTTTGATTGTGGTCTATATGTTCCTGGTTTCGCTCGATCTGTGGCTGTATCGCAGTGTGGTCGAGGCCACGCCCACCGGCCTGGCGGTCCGCGGCGGCTGGCTGGGCATTGGCCGCAAGCTATTCTTCGCCGCCAAGGACATCTATCGATTCAAATCGGAAGTGCATATGCGGAGCTCTGGCGGCGGACTCTGGCAGTCGGTCGTCGTCGTGCCGCGCCGGGGGAAAGGCAGGAAACGCACGATCGGCAAGGGGATTTCGAGCAAGCTGGCCCAGGAGGCCGTGATCGACGAGCTCAACACGGCGCTTGCGCGCCCCAAACATGGAAAATAATTGACCACGGATTACACGGATGCCACGGATAGGATTCAAAGCAATTGACCTATCCGCGTTTTCCGTGCAATCCGTGGTCGTGTTTCCTGCTGCCTCACTAACGGCCGGTAATCGTTCAGGCTCTTACCCAATGGCATCCTTGCCGGTTTCGCCGGTGCGGATGCGGACGCAGTCTTCGAGCGACGAGACGAAGATCTTGCCGTCGCCGATCTGGCCCGTTTGAGCCGCTTTGACGATTGTGCTGATCGCCGTCTGCAGCTTGCCGTCGTCGACGACGACCTCGACTTTCACCTTGGGCACGAAGTCGACCCGGTACTCGGTGCCGCGGTACATTTCGGTGTGGCCTTTCTGCCGGCCGAAACCGCGGACTTCGGTGATCGTCATGCCCGTGATGCCTTTTTCGACGAGGGCGTTTTTGACGTCCTCTAGCTTAAAGTGACGCACAATAGCTTCGATTTTTTTCATGTGAAAACTCCAAATCTCAAATTAATTATTCGCTCGTCATGCTGTCGCAGACAATCAAGAAGGCTTTTTTAATGGCGCCGCCAGTTATAGCGGCTCGCTACACAAAAATGTAGCCTTCTTCCTCGTGTTGCGATACGTCGAGGCCTAGGGTTTCTTCCTGCGGGCTGACGCGGAGCCCTACGATCGCATCAACGACCTTCAAGATGATGAAGGTGGCGACGATGCTGAACACCCAGGTGACTACAACGGCCGCTATTTGGCCGTAGATCACGGTGCCGCCCTCGATCAATCCGAGCTTCGTGCCTGAAGCGCCATTGAGGGCGCCAATGTCCCAGCAGGCGCGTGTCGCGAAAACACCGGTCAGGAGCGCACCCAAAGTTCCGCCGACGCCGTGGACGCCAAAGGCGTCGAGCGAGTCGTCGTAACCAAACGTGGCCTTAATTTTGCTGCACGCAAAAGCACAAACCACTCCCGCAATCGCCCCCATCAAGAGGGCGGGCATCGGATTAACGAACCCGGCAGCGGGCGTGATGCAGACCAGTCCGGCCACAATACCCGAGGCCGTGCCCAGCACGGTGGGCTTCCCGCGGGTAAGCCAGTCATAGCACGCCCATGCCAGGCCACCGGCAGCGGCGGCGAAGTGCGTCGTGCAAAATGCGCTGGAGGTGAGATTGTCGGACGCCAGTTCACTACCGGCGTTGAAACCGAACCAACCGACCCACAGCATGGCCGCGCCGAGAGCCGTATAAGTGAGGTTGTGCGGACGCATGTCCTCCTGGCCGAATCCGAGCCGCTTGCCAATGAGCAGCGCGCAAATGAGTGCCGAGACACCCGAGCTGATATGGACGACCGTGCCGCCGGCGAAATCGAGCGCCCCGCCCCACAACGGCTCAACACCGGCCGCCGGAACATACGACAACATGCCGCCGCCCCACACCCAGTGACACAGCGGCAGATAGACCAGCGTACCCCACAACATCAAGAACAGAGCCATCGCGCTGAACTTCATCCGTTCCGCGAAGGCGCCGCAGATTAGCCCAGGCGTAATGATGAAGAACATGCCCTGGAACAGCATGTGGGAGAGTCGCGGGATCACGGTAATGGGGCCGCCGCCAAAGATCGGCTCCACCGGTTTCCCGGCCGCTTCGTCCCAGCTGCGGGCAACGTCCTTCATGAACAGGAAGTCACCGTCGCCAATGTATGGCCTGAGCGAAGCGTTGGCCGGATCGCCAAACGCCAGTGAATACCCATACAGGGCCCAGATGACTGTCATCATGGCCATCAAAAAGAGGCACTGCATCATGACGCTGAGAACGTTTTTTTTACGGACCAGACCGCCATAGAACATCGCCAGGCCGGGTGCCGTCATGAAGAGCACGAGCGCCGAGCTGGTGAGCATCCATGCGTTGTGGCCGGCGAGCGCTGCGGCATCGGCCTTGGCGTCGACGCTTTCGACCGTAGGCGGCGCGGGCGCGGCTGCTGCCGCCGCTTCTTCGGCGACGCCCGCCGCCTCTTCCTGAGCCCATGTGCGGTCGGTAGCCATCGCTACGGCCAGACAGCCTGCCACTAACAGCAACGGCCGCCAGAACCCTCGTTCATGATTCCTGAGTCGTCCCATAGCACTTGTCTCCCATTCCAGAAGGATAAAATTCGCGCCGGACTGTTCCGGCGAATCCATGTAAACACAAGGGCACGTATCTCTCGTGTAGCGGCGCGGATAAAAACGCAACTACGGATTTCCGCTGTGTCTCAGCGCTTCGGCGCAAGACCTTACAACGCAAAAAACAAGATCACCGGAGGACCTACCGCCGGCTACTGGACAAGACTGTCAGCGCAGTCCGCCACCGGAAAACGGGCGCACAGGGTTTCCGGTAAACAGCACCTTAAGCAAGTCGGTGCCGGGAGGAAAGAGGAAGAGGCTGGTTGCCGTGCAGGTTTTTGTGCAAATCTGACGGATTGCCCATCGTCCAAGCTGGGCGATGTCCTGGAACTGGGCTATCGTATTTCGTCGGAGGCGGCAGGGGTACCACGGGGCGGGTTGTGCGCCAACGCGAATGAATCGCGTAGAAGGCTCCGCCCCGTGGCCCCCCTGCCTCCCAAATAGCCGCGTCTCTTCGAGACGCGGGTTCGCGGGTTGCGAGTTTCGGAGAAACTCGCCTATAAGGCGTCGTGGCCCGTTTCGCCGGTGCGAATACGGATCGTATCTTCGAGATTGGAGACGAAGATTTTGCCATCGCCGATCTGGCCCGTCTGGGCCGTCTTGACGATGGCGTCGATCGCCGTCTTCAATTTGTTGTCGTCGACAACGATTTCAACTTTGACCTTGGGGACGAAATCGACCCGGTACTCGGTGCCGCGGTACATTTCGGTGTGGCCCTTTTGCCGGCCGAAGCCGCGGACCTCGGTGATGGTCATACCCGAGATTCCCTTTTCGATCAGGGCGTTCTTCACGTCCTCCAGCTTAAAGTGGCGGACGATCGCTTCGATTTTTTTCATGGTCCTGTCTCCAGGTTTGTTTCGGTAAATACGGTTAAGTGTTCTTGGATAATCGCGGGTCGGACTCCACTGGTTGAAGTCCGACCCGCGCGTTGATCAGTACGGCGATCAGTTACTTTCCGCGGCCATGACGAAACCGTGGTAGGCCTCGTTGCCGTGCTCGCCGAAGTCCAGACCCTCACGTTCCTCCTCGGCCGATACACGCATGCCGAGCGTTGCCTTGATGATCCCCCAGCAGATCACCGACGCCACAATGACGTAAACGGCGGTCGCAAGGATACCTTTGATCTGGATCATCAACTGGTCGGCGCCGCCGCCGAAGAACAGGCCTGGCTTGTTGGTCAGAGCCAACGGTTCGAGGAACCGAGTCTCGGCGAACAGTCCGACGCAAAGGGTGCCGAATACGCCATTGGCCAAATGCACCGAAGTGGCACCGACTGGGTCGTCGGCCTTGATGCGGTCGAAGAACAGCACGGATAGCACGACGAGCACACCGGCGACGGCACCGATAATCGCCGCGGACGTCATGCTGACATATGCACATGGTGCCGTGATGGCGACCAGGCCGGCGAGACAGCCGTTAAGCGTCATGCCGATATCCGGTTTGCCGAGCAGAATCCACGCCGTGGCTGTGGCTGTAAGCGTAGCGACGGCCGCGGCAGTGTTGGTGGTCACGCAGATATGCGCGATCGCGTTTGGCATCACGGCCATCGTGCTTCCCGGGTTGAAGCCGAACCAGCCGAGCCACAGGATCAAGCAACCAATCGTGGCCGCCGTCATGTTATGACCAGGAATGGCTTGCGGCTTGCCATCGGGCCCGTATTTGCCGATGCGCGGGCCAAGCATGTAAACGCCCACCAAGGCGGCCCAGCCGCCGATCGAGTGGACCTGCGTGGAACCGGCGAAATCGAGGAAGCCGCCGGCGCCCAGCCAGCCGCCGCCCCAAATCCAGTGCCCGACGACGGGGTAAATGACAATCGCCATCAACGCGCTAAATACGATGAACGAAATGTACTTGATGCGCTCGGCAACGGCGCCGGAAACGATCGTGGCGGCCGTGCCGGCAAAAACCAGCTGAAAGAAGAACTTGGCATCGAGCGGCACGCCGGCCCAGGCAATTGCTTTGTAAGCGCCTTGGTAAGCGTCACCCGTCGCCGGGCTGTTGTCGGCGCCGCTGAGGAACCACAGGCCCTCCTTGCCGAAGTATTCGCTGCCGGTGCCGAACATGATCCCCCAGCCCAACATCCAGAAAAAGAAGGTTGTCACCGCGAACACGATGAAGTTCTTCGACAAGATGTTGACGGCATTTTTCGCCCGACAGAAGCCGGACTCGACACAGGCGAAGCCCAGGTTCATGAAGAATACGAGCATGGCGGTGACCAGCACCCACACCGTATCTAACCCAATCTTGAGCTCGCCCATTGGATCGGGAGCGGGCGCCGCCGGAGTTTCTGGCGTAGCCGCTGCGGGTTCTGTCGTCGCCGGCGCTTCCTGCGCCAGCGCAGGGTGGTCGGCCGTGAGCAGCATCAGAGCGCCTGCCACGAAGAACAATGGCAGCCAGAGTTTTCGATCAGGTTGTTTCAATCGTCCCATAACACTTGTCTCCCATTCCAGAAGGTGAGGATTCACTTTCGACCGTTCGGTGTGAATCCATGAAGGTGTGTAAAAGCCACGCAACCGCGCGACGAGGATTCCATCCACGGGCGCACGGATACCGGTCCCGCACCTGGCGCGATGCGGACCGAAGCTATACGTCAACGCACGACCGTATTCCGCTGTGGGACGTACGATCGACGGTGAAACTCAAATGGTCACCCCATGACCGAAACCGGAGGGGGGAAGGCGCACAATTAACCCGGTGGGACCGGCTGAATGCAAATGCCGTGCGAAAGCAAAAGAATTTCAGCAATACGTCAGATTTGCCGGGAAATCGGCCATTCTCGCTTCGGTGCGAGTCGTTGCTCTGTTCAAGTTGCGGGCAACGACGACGCGGAACTGCCTAATGATTAGGCGGCTGCCGTCGTTGGCGGCCAACCGATCGCACGATTCAAATTGGAAGGCGGCGGGGGTACCACGGGGCGGGTTGTGCGCCAACGCGAATGAATCGCGTAGAAGGCTCCGCCCCGTGGCCCCCCTGCCCCCCGCTCACAGCATGGAGCTTGGAGCTTGGAGCACGGAGTATCAAGTGTTTCTTCTCCTTGCTCCCCGCTCCTTGCTCCCTGCATGTTGAGTCGCTCGGCTCGCGGCACCTACAAGGCGTCGTGGCCCGTTTCGCCGGTGCGAATACGGATCGTATCTTCGAGATTGGACACGAAGATTTTGCCATCGCCGATCTGGCCCGTTTGGGCCGTCTTGACGATGGCGTCGATCGCCGACTTCAATTTGTTGTCGTCGACGACAACCTCGACTTTCACCTTGGGGACGAAATCCACACGGTACTCGGTGCCGCGGTACATTTCGGTGTGGCCCTTCTGCCGGCCGAAGCCGCGGACCTCGATGATGGTCATCCCCGAGATGCCCTTTTCGATCAGGGCATTCTTTACGTCCTCCAACTTGAAGTGGCGGACGATCGCTTCAATCTTTTTCATGGCGTTAAGTCCTTATGGTTGCTGACTCTGGCGAGTCAGTTGGATAATAGTTGCAAGTCCGACGCATCGCTCAACTGGCATCAGCCGGGTCCATGACGAACCCGCTGTAGCCGTGAGCGCCCATTTCCGGACCATCGAGTCCTTCCATTTCCACTTCGCGGCTGGGTCGGATTGGCGTGATCACATTACTGATCTTGAACCACACATACGCCATGACAAAGCCGAACACAGCCACCGTGGCCGCATCGATCAATTGCGCCCAAAGCTGGCTCGCGTCGCCGTAGAGGATTCCGCGTACGCCATCGGTAATGACACCGTCCGTAGCCAAATTGGCGTCCCAGGCCTCGCGGATAACGCCGTTCCATCCTGCGCCGTATTTTCCGGTGGCGAAGATGCCCACGGAGATGACGCCCCACAGCCCGTTGGCGCCGTGGACCGAAATCGCGCCGACCGGGTCGTCGACACCGATCTTGTCAAAGAAATTGACGCTCAGGACAACCAGCACGCCGGCGACGGCGCCGATCACGCAGGCGGCCCAGGTATCGACAAACGCACAGGGCGCGGTGATTGCGACCAACCCGGCAAGCATGCCGTTGAGCATCATCGAGGGATCTGGCTTCTTGCCGGTTCCCATCAGGAAGAACATGGTGGCCATTGCGCCTGTGGCGCTGGCCAACAACGTGTTCACCACGACGGCGCTAATTCGCAAATCGGTGCCGGACAATGTGGAGCCCGGGTTAAACCCGAACCATCCGAACGCCAGGATAAATGTTCCGAGGATAGCAAGCGGAAGGTTGTGGCCAGGAATGGCTCGGGGTTTGCCATCGGGGCCGTATTTTCCAATACGAGGTCCAATGACCATGGCGCCGGCGAGCCCGATGGCGCCGCCCATCGCATGAACGACTCCGGAGCCTGCGAAATCGACGGCCCCATGCCCGAGATGCCAGTTATTTCCCATCTGAGCGAGCCAGCCGCCGCCCCACACCCAGTTGGCATAGAGACAGTAGGGCAAGGCCACCCAGAATCCATAGAGACAGAAGTTTTTCCACGACCAACGCTCTGCCATCGCGCCAGTGGGAATCGTGGCCGTGGTATCGAAGAATACCATCTGGAAGAAGAACAGCGCCAAGACGCTGACGTCTTCGACACCGGAAAGGCAAAAGCCCTTTGTGCCGAAGATGCCGTACGTGAAGACACTCGATGTGCCCTCACCGCCGATTCCCCAACCTTGGTTGAGAACCGACAGGCCCGGGCCAAGCGAGGCGTACCACCCCGGCGGCACTGGCCCGTTCCACCAATTGCCCCAGCCCAGGGCAAATCCATAGACATAAAACGCAAAGCAGCCGAGAGGGTAGATCATCATGTTCATCGCCATCACGTGCGCGGAATTCTTTGCGCGGCAGAGGCCCGTTTCCACGGACGCGAAGCCGGCCTGCATGAACATGACCAAAAAGCCGGTCACCAACGTCCACACCATGTTGATCGAAAACAGGTTGTGGACAATCCGGTCGTAAAGCTTGGGTGGCGTCATCGCGGCTGGATCGTCGTCGCCGACCGGGCCAGCGGAAGGCGTTGCCCAGTAGCCAGCCGCGCCGCCGCCGGCGTCGGGCCATTTGGAAGGATCATTTTCGTCGACAGTGCCGTCGGCGTTGGTATCCGTGGCATGCCCATCGTAGTAATCGGGCAACGCCGGCGCTGGTGCGGCCGGTGCTTCCGCGGCCGCGGGCGTGGTTGCGGCTGGCTGCTCTGCTTGTTGAGCGCTGGTCCATTTGCCGGCGATGATCCCTACCGCCAATGCGGCGGCCACCAGGAACAGCGGCCGCCAGATTTTTCGTGGTCGAAATCCCGTCATTCGTCCCATTGCATTTTACTCCCATCAGAAGGATTGAGTTTCGCCCAGCAACAGCGCCGAGCGCGTCGAACTATCTCAATGCCGGCACAACGGCCAGCCCTTAACACGCACAACAGTGAAAGAAGAAAGATTGCTGCGCCATACGAGGGAGCGCGCGTTATTATCCGGAATTCCCTTCCGTCACGCGCGCCTCACCGCACGTCCCGTCTAGCGCAGATCCGCCACATCGACGCGCAGGCAGCTATAGCTGCAACACTGGCGGTGGAGTACCCGGAAGCTCGATGAGATGATCCGGCGAGATTGCGGAGCATGATCGAGCCGCAATGAGAGAAGCTGGTTTGGCGACAGGGTGAGCAGCAACTCGAAGAACTGTCGCTGTATCGAATTCGAAGCTGCGTTGCTCCTCGGTGCACTGCGCGACCCGTTGCGCAGATTGCTGAACGAGGCACCGGGTGGGCACACCAGGCACGGACATTCGCTCCGGGTGGAAACAATGCAGTACTTCCTTGCCGAATTCGTTGGAAGTGGCTAACGACGGGGGCAGATTCACCACGCCGACCCACGCCATCAAGACGAACGTCAGCGCGTTGCGAGCGTGCTTCAACCAAGCGACGTGAATAGCGGTAAGAATCAAGGTCGTTCCCCGCGCACAAAAGGAACTTCCGCCGCGGATATCAGCAAGCAAATGGCGTGCGCAACACCAAAGATTTTGGAAGATATTACAATTCCGCGACGAAAACAGCGGTTGTCGTCATTGGTTTACGCCTATCGATGACGTAAACGCGCGCACCGACCGCTTGGTTTTGCCTACAGATTAGGCGACGGGCGCACGGACGGCCGTTCAATCGAGCCAGTCCTGGTCGGCCAGCCGGGCCGGGACGTATTGCTCGGTGACGTAGCTGATGTCCTTGGAGATCAGCGATTCGACTTCCAGCTTGAAGTCGTTCTTGAGCATCTTTTCAATTTCCCGCTGCCACTCGCGTTTCTTGGCGAACCAGGGGTACTCGGCGATTTGCCGGGCTCGTTTGCGGTCGTTGTCGTTGAGCGTGATCTGCACGCTCTCAGAGAGTTCGCAGCGTTCGAAGTCCTTGCTGCGCAGACCGATGTAACGCGCGTCGGGGATTGCCATGCGTTGCGACTCAAACGCCAGGTTGATCGAACCTTGCTTGATCACGCTGTAGATGTAATATCCCCAGGGATCGTTATCGAGCAGGCAGTAAACAGGCAGCTTCAGTTCGTAGTGCAAACGATGGAGCAGCCGTCGCACGCCGCGGGGTGGCTGTCCGCCGCCATGCGTCAGGATGCAATTATGATTCTTCCAGAAGCGGTCCTCATTGAATCGCTGCCAGACAGTGTCCTTTTCGACGTGCAGCACAAACTTGGCGTCACACTTTTTCGGATCGAGCTGAATAACTTCTGCTTCCACAATCGACGGGATGCCGTAGCCGCCGGAGCCCATTCGCGAACAATCGATCGTGTCGCCCCGGTCGACGATCGTGATGTTGCCGACCATGTTGCCGGCTGCCTTGGCGTACAGGTGCAGCTCTTCACGAATCGCGCTAATGAGGACCTCCGTGTCCTCGATAATCGTGTCGCATTCATCCTGATCGTCGAAGGTGTTTTCCTTGGTGCCTTCAATCGTGTGCTTGAGCATGTAGAACATACCGCGGAGGCTGGTCGTTTTGCCTTGCGTGAGCAGCCTTTTACAACCGCTGGCGACCAACATGGTTCGCATGTAGGCTTTGGCCTGGGCCAAGTCGAACAGTTGCCGGCGATTGGTCGAGTTGCCCATCTCAATGATCTTCTTGCGCGGGCTGTAGTGGACGTTCGAGAGCGTGCGCGCCGGGATATCGACGTGCGGATCGCGGCGCTTCTCGGCCGCGATCACCACACCGTCGGCCAATCCGACGATGCTGCCCATCGTTTTCTTGTCGCGCGGCGTAAGTTTGGCCGCGACGGCTTTCGCTTCAGCAACAGCGCCGCGCTTGCGGCGGATCAAGTTCTTGGCCATATAGCAGTTGTGCTTCCCAGTTGTGTCGCACGCAAAGGCGCGATGCGCAAAGGACAACAAATCACTTTTCTTTGCGCCTTCGCGCCTTTGCACGCGAAAATTTCGATGAGTGTCTATCCTTTAGGCTTCGGTTCATCTGCTACCGTCGTTGGTGCACGATTGATTGCCGCGGGCGCTTCCATCGGATCGACTATCAGCACGTTTTCGCCCAGCTCGAGCTCTTCGGCGTCTTCGATCGGCCGGCCGCGGTCGTCGAGCTTCACGTCGGCGTCGGCCGTGCGCTTCTTGGCCACGCTGAGCAATTGCTCGTAGAGCGCGGCCCGGTCGACTGCGTTGATCTCGCTCACGGCGGTGGCTACTTCGCCCAGGTAGCGGAGGAAAATCTGGCGGCGTTCGCCTTGCTGCCGCACTTTGAGCCGCTTCCGCACGTAGGCGCCCAAATGCCGGCCGGCCGCCTGCAGGGCCAGCCGCAGTTCCTTCTGAATTTCTGGATAACTGGCAATCGCCTCCTTCGATTCGCTGGTGAACGGCACCCACACGCTGGCGACGTGAACCATCACGGTGACCGGTCCCTTCGGCAGCGAGCCGCGCGATTGTGACAAGCCGTAGCTCCGCCAGTTGGTGCCGAGCACCATCTGCGTGATCGCACAACTGGCGGGCGAGAATTGCAGCGGCACGCGGTTGGCGTATCGCAGCACTTCCATCGTCTGGCCTTCCGACACATTCACACCTTTCATCGCTGTGAGCAACTTTTCGACCTCCTTCGGCTTAAGGCCGGAGGGTGATTGCCGCGTGCCGAGCTCGGATTCTTTCAAGATGCGATCGGCCGCGTCGCTGCCCAGGCCGTTGAACGTGTGAATCAGGAACTGGCGAATGGTGCGGGCGTCCGACTCCTCGATCAACTCGCGGAGCAGCTCTTTGGTAATATGCTGCATTGCGGCCTGGCCGCCGAAGGCGATGCCGACTTCGATCTGAAACGGATTGCCGCGATACACGGCTGGCGGGCGCGTGGCGGCGGCGTAGAACTCGCCCGGCACCACGTGGTGCAGGCCCTTGAGAATCAGCTCCTCGCCGATCGGCGAGATGCAGTCGGTCGCCGGCGAGGCAATCCGTGTCGCCTGAATGGCCTGAAACAGCGCGTCGGTTTCCTTGCGGCCGATGCGGCGGGTGCTCGCGCGGGTTGAAATCTTGGCGGTCGAGCAAATTTTCCGCGCGACATGGCCGGTGACGCGCGAAAATGTGGTCGTCAGAAACTGAGAGATGGTCGAATTGGGCGCCTCCTGCAGCATCGCCACCAACCGGCCCAGCTCAACGCCGTACGGGTGCGGCTTGATCTCCTTGGGCTCTGCCGGCAGACGATCGGCGGAGCGCGGGTAGTCGGTCGCGTTGCCCTCCGGGTCGATGTAATGCACCGTCACGTGCGGATTGGCGATCGCCGTTTGTTCGAGATATTCATCCACGCTACCGCGCCCGCGGACGAACTTGGCCGCCAGCTCGATCGTCACCCGCGTGCCGTGCGGCTGGTCGACCCATTCGATGCCGTGCTTGGCGATGGACTCGGCGCCCTTCTTGCCGGGCGGAATGTCGACCCCCTCGCCGCGGCCGTTAAGGATTTGCGGCTGGTTCTTCTTGGTGTCGATTTGGATTTCGTAGTAGTGGGCCGCCTTATTGGCACCGACCTTGGAAATGATCTTCACCGGCTTGCCGGTGGTCAGCAGCCCGTACATGCCGGCCGCGCTGATGCCGATGCCCTGCTGCCCGCGGCTCTGCCGCAGGCGGTGGAACTTCGAGCCGTACAGCAGCTTGCCGAAAATAAGCGGGATCTGCTTTTTGAGAATGCCGGGGCCGTTGTCCTGGACGCCCACCTTGAAGCGGTCGTTGCCGGTCGCCTCGATGTGCACCCACACTTCGGGCAGGATACCGGCCTCTTCGCAGGCGTCGAGCGAATTGTCGACCGCCTCCTTCACCGTGGTGAGGAGTGCTTTGCGCGGGTTGTCGAAGCCTAGCAGGTGGCGGTTCTTAGCGAAGAATTCGCTCACCGAGATGTCGCGCTGCTTGGCCGCCATCGATTGGGCAGTGGCCCGGCGGCGCGGCGCGACACTCGCATCGCCGTTTTGCTCGACGTCATGTGCGGTCGCATCCTCGTCGCCAGCCGCAACCTCGGCCGCCGGCGCGCTGGCGGCTGTGCCGTTTTTACTCGGCGCGGCACGGTTCGCTTTGCGGGCACGCGGCGCCGCGGCCTTCCCATTGGACTCCGGCAAAACTTTCTTTCTTACCTTTCCTTTGCGCTTGACGGCCAATCGACTGTCTCCCAAATCTGGCGGCGAATCGCGGTTGCGAAGCTGTATCGGTTGTGCCGATTATAACCGCGGGAAAACGCTGGACCCAGATGCATTTTGCCGCAATACGGCCCTGAAAATAGGTGCATTTGGATTATCCGTTAGACAAAGATTCACCCGCACGACCGGTTCCCGCCGACACCATTGATAGACCTTACCAACGGCGGCCACGAAGTGAGAACTTGCCTGCCGCCCAGCCGAGATCGCACCGGCAATACCCGTTTGGCTAAGTGGGCGACGCTTCGCTGCCGACGCTTGCCGCTGCACGTCCACACGGCGTGCGCGGCGGCGAGTCCATGCGTCGTGGTGCTACCGCCCCTGCGACCGGTTTGAGTCTTGAAAGGGAAATCTCATGCCGAATCAATCGTTAAGAGTCGGCGCCGCGGGAATCGCGGCCGCCCTGATTTGCCTGTCCGTTGCGGCACGTGCCAATGCAGAAGTCGTGATGAAGCCCGGCTGGGACGGCAAACGGTACATCAGTTACCAGCAGCAGAAAGATCTATTCTACAACTACTACGCGCAACCAGGGCCCTACAACGGAGCCGGGGCGCAACTCTACGTTTCGCCGCGTCCGGTGCCGCCAAACGTCGGGCACACTTGGGTAACGTATCAACCGCTGATGCCGCACGAGTATTTGTACAAACACCAGCGGTCGTACTACACGCACAACCCGGGTGCCGGCTGGCGGCGAACGACCGTCCGCTACGGCACGGGCTGTCTCATGTGTCAGAACTGGTGGGCCGAGACTCATTACCCGATGAGCAACAACATTTGGGCTCTACATAACGATTTCTTCTACCCAGGATTGCGGTGGTAGAGAATCGAGAATTGAGTGCCCAGACGAGCTTGAACCTTCGACGCCGCCCGCAGATTGCGATTTAGTTCAGCCGCGGCGCAACAGCGTATTTGATGGAGACGAGCATGGTACGAACGATTTTCGTTCAATTGCTGGCTGCCGCGGCCCTGGTGATTCTTGGGCCGGCGGCCGTGTCGTCGGCGTATGAGTACGCCGGCTGCGACGGCGATTGCGGTGAATGTAGTGGGGCCGGGGGCCACTGGGGCGGTCATCATGCCGGTGGCTGCAAGGGCCCGTGTTATTGGTGCGGCGGCTGCGGCAGCGGTGGTTGCGGTGGTTGCTGCTGTTACGGCGGTTGCGGCTGCGGCGACAGCGGCTACATGCTGCCCATTCGCCGCGCTCAGTGGTACAACTGGAACCGCAATTACGCCTACACCGACTACGGCCAAACCACGGCGCTCGTGGTGCCGCCGACGGCCAACCTGCAAACCAATTACGGTTGGGGAGTGGCCAGCTCGCGGATTTCGCGGATCGACCACCAGTTCCAGCGCAACTACCCCGGTTCCGGCCAGTTCGGCGGCCCGGCCCGCCCGACGCCCGTCTGGCCCAGCGACACCACGCAGTTCGGCGTGTATTACGTCCGCGGGCCGTGGTAGTGCTACGTTGGGCACGTGCTAACGAACTGAGTACTCAGTACTTGGTACCGGGTACTTCCGTAGCGAGTCCACGCTGGCGTAGCCGACTTCTTGCGCCGCCGATCTGAATTCACCGAACCGCGGCCGAAAGCCGGGTCGTGTTCACGTACCCATATTGGCCGCCGCTTTGACGGGCGAGCTCTTGGAGAAAATTGTCGCTCGCCGGCGCCGCTTGCCGGCCGAATTCGATCACGCAGATCGCCGACCCGTTTTTTTGGCTGCCGAGCTCGATGTCGTTCAACTCACTGGCCGACATCGGATCGTCGGCGTCGGTCAGAAAGAAGATCACGTCCGGCCGCAAGGCGAGGGCCGCTTTGAGCGCGGCGAAACGGTCGGTGCCGCCGTCGGCGATAATGCCGCCCACGAAGTTGGCCGCCAGTTGCTTGTTGCGGTCCGAGCCGAAAGCGATTCGCTGAGAACCGCCCGTGATGTCGAACGATTGCAGGCGATGGTTGAAAAAAATGATGTGAAACTGGTGGATGCCTGCCAGTGAGCCGAGGCTCTCGATGAGTTGCCGTTTGGCGGCGGCCAGCGGCGGACCCTCCATGCTGGCCGATCGGTCGAACACATAAACAAACTTGTTGCCCCGGCCCTCGACGCCAAACACGCGGACGTGGGCGTAACCACGTCCGGCGGGCAAGCCGGCGCGGCCACCTTCCGGCGTGGCGAAGATGTTCGCCGTGCGTGGCGCGTTGACCGCCGACGCGGCCGTCGCGCGGGGAGGCGTCGGCGAGGGCGCAGGGCTTTGTCGCGTGATTGCCGCGGCCACCGGCTCCGCAACCGGGATTGGCGCGGGTTCAATGCGGACGTCGATCGGCGGAGGCTCATCGAGTCGCGCGGCGATCATTTCGGGCGGCGAGACCAGCTCGACGGAATCGGCGCTGTCGCCCGGTCCGTCTTCCCCCTGATAGCTGTCGCCCTCGGCCGCCGTCAATTGCAACACGATGCCTGCCGAGTCGCCCGCCAAACTGGCGCCACGCCGCGGCACTTCGTTAACGGCCAGCGCCAGCAGCAGGATCATGCTCACATGGAACACGCCGGAAATGGCCCACGCCGTGACGCTCGGCTCCGACCCAGGCGCAGCATGTGACGCGGTGTTGCTCATTTTTGCTCGACAACATGTCCAAAGCGAAGGCAACGGAACGACTTGCATCCTGCCGTTGCACATAGCGGGCCGGCACCGGTCAACGCGAGCCGCCGCCTGCTACCTTCGCTGGCAATCCTCTTCGCCGGCAGTCGCATGTCTTCTATAATCCTATGCTTGCGACGCGCCGGCCGCCACACGATTCGATGGTAGTTTAAGGGTGGCTGGGGCAACGCCCCAGAGTGTCGCAACTGGGGCGTTGCCCCAGTCACTCCGTACACACTGACTTCGCTTCCGGACAGCCCATTGAGTCTCCAAATCATCCAATATCCCCACCCGACACTCCGGCATCGCTCGAAGCCGTTGAAGCGAGTGGATGCCGATTTGCGGACAATTGTCGCCGAGATGTTCGAGTTGATGTATGCGCACGAAGGCGTGGGGTTGGCGGCCAACCAGGTCGATTTGCCGTATCGGTTGTTTGTGGCGAATCCCGAAGGCAAGCGTGAGGCGAAAGAAGCTGAGCGGGTGTTCATCAATCCCGTGCTCAGCGGCGGGCGCTCTCAGCACGAGGACGAGGAAGGCTGCCTGAGCATTCCGGGCGTCTACGCGCCCGTCACGCGCAACGAAACGATTCGCATCGAGGCCTACGATCTGGCGGGCAATGAGATAAGAGGCGAGTTCGACGGGCTGACGGCGCGGATCCTGCAGCACGAGACGGATCATCTCGACGGCACACTGTTCATCGATCGGCTCGGCCCAACGCAACTGGCCGGCCTGCGCGACAAGCTGGAAGAATTTGAGTTGGCGTTCCAAAGCAAGTTAGAAACGGGCGAGCTGCCCGACGCCGACGCGATGGCGGCGCGGCTCCGCGAATGGGAACGACTGCGAACTGAGTAAAACCTCAAAAGACACGAAGGACACGAAGTTGTTTTTGACCGGAAATTCGGGATCAACAGGAAGGAAATGAAAAGGCCGGTCCTGTCGATCCTGTTAATCCTGTCTAGTGGTGTGTCAGCGATGAAATGATGGTAGCTGAATTCGCAAGATTCAGATTGCTCGAACGCCCTGAACTCTTGCGAGTTCAGCTACGCATCAAATCAAGACTGACAGACCACTTGTTCTTTCCTTTCTTCGTGTCCTTCGAGCCTTAGTGGTTCAATAGTTTCGGTGTGTCATGCGACTTGTCATGCTGGGAACAGGTCCGTTCGCCGTGCCGACGCTGCGAGCGCTCGTGGCGGCCGGGAACGACGTGGCGCTCGTGGTCACGCGTCCACCACGCGGTCGAGTTACCGAGGCGAGTCCGCTTCAGCGGGCGGGCGAAGCGATCGGCCTCGCCGTATGGTCGCCCGACACCGTTAACTCACCCGAATCACAATCGCGTCTCGCCGCCCTGCGGCCCGACCTCCTTGTCGTGTGTGACTACGGCGAAATCCTGCGGCCCGAAACGCTGGCCACGGCCCGGCTGGGCGGCATCAACCTGCACGGCTCGCTGCTGCCTAAGTACCGCGGCGCCGCACCGGTGCAGTGGGCCATCCTCCACGGCGAGCGCGAGACCGGCAATAGCGTCATTCAGATGACGCCCGGCCTCGACGCCGGCCCCTGCCTGGGACAGCAGCGCACCGCTATCGATCCCGACGAGGACGCCGGCCAGCTTGAAGCGCGGCTTGCCGAATTGGGCGCAGAGTTGGTGTGCCGGGTGGTCGCCGAACTGGCCGCCGGCACGGTCCGCTCCGTTGAGCAGGATCGCAGCCAGGCCTCCAAAGCGCCGCGACTCAAAAAGGAAGACGGGTTGATCGACTGGGCGCGCTCGGCTCAGGAGATCAAGAATCAAGTCCGTGCACTGCGCCCCTGGCCGCGGGCCGTCACGTTCTGGCACCGCGCGGAGGGCGAGCCGTTGCGACTCAATGTCGATCGTGTGGCGGTTGCCGCCCCGATCGATACAGGGGATTTGTCTCCTGGCACGGTGATTGCCTCGAACGAACGCCTGTTAATTGCCACGGGCGACGGCGAGCTGGAACTGCTCGACGTGCAGCCCGCCGGCAAGCGCGCGATGTCGGCGAGCGACTTCCTCCGCGGCAACCGGGTCCGGCCTGGCGAGCACTTCGGGCCGGTATGACCTGAACATCAAATGAAAATCTACCTCGATATCTCCTGCGACGCTGTCGTCAAATTGCCGATGAATTGAATGTTGGGATTGCCAACCCGGTCGATTGGCTGAAGGAGCAAGACGATGCAACGAACCCTGGATGAAGTCCGACGCGACGGACTGAAGGCGCTGGAAGAGCGGCTCGGTCGTGCGGACATGATCCGCTTTTTGCAGCAATTTGAGACGGGCAACGGCGATTACGCGCGGCAGCGACACGATTGGGTCGATCAAACCACGCTTAAAGACATCCAACGCATGGTGGCCAACGAGCCGGAATCCGAATAGCGTGTTTTGCGACAAATCGCCAGTGCTTGGCGACGGCGCGCCGTCGCAGTGCGGTCGGCGGGAGAGCGCAATGCTAGCCAGCGACTTCCTCCGCGGCAACCACGTTCACGTCGGCGACCGTTTCGGGATTGCCTAATTCGTCTGCTGCGCGCGGCTCCGCCCGAAGATGGCGATGTAGTTGCGGCCGATGATGCCGACGCCGATGCGGTTGTAACCTTCGTCGATCCAGCGGCCGTTGACTTTGGTCTGGCCGCGCATTTGGAAATTGTGGCCGGCCGGGTCGCGGTCGCGATCCTCGTCGGCCCAACCTCGGACCGCGTCTTCCGGCGATTCATAGCCCATGGCCAGGTTGTCGGTCGCCGGGCCCGAAAAACCAGCGCTGCGTGCGTGCTGCCGGCTCCACTTGCCGCAGGCGTGGTGATTGTAGCCGGGGCAACTGGCGGAGCGGCGGGCATCGACGAACGGCGCGCGCTGCCGGGCGACGCGCATCAACACCGGGTCGGCCTCGAGCGGCGGCAGCTTGTAGCGAGCGCGGTACTTGTTCACGGCGACGATGAGGCGATGCTCGGCGGAAGGAAGTTGCTCGGGCTTGGTGGTTTTCGCGCTGTCCTGTTCCAAGGGCGCGGCAGACGCCGGTACGGATTGCAACGATGCGACCATAACAACGGCCATAGTAATCTGGAATTTCATCTTGTGGTTAACTCCGCGTGCTTTTGGACATGGGCAAGATGGGCCCGCGTAAAGCGGTCCACCATAGCCGCTCCGAGGCCCGATGACTACCGCCCAAAGAGCGCCAAGATACAAGAACGAGACGAAATCCCGCCGCAACTCGTTCTGTTTACAGAACTTCAGCTTTCGAGAAACTTACCCACCCGCTCACCACCCGGCGTAATCGCTCAAGCAGCTGTCGTCGTCGAAATATGGATTGCATGCGATTTCGACGGGCTTCGGCGCCGTCATCGGAAGCGGCTGCCGACTCCTGGCCGCCGCAACGTTGCTCGCGCGGGAACCGATTTGAGAAGAAGCCATTGACGGATAATTCGGGTAGCTTCTAAATCCGGCCGGACGCGAATTCGCGCTCAGGATGATCGCGCTCGACCCACTCACCGCGAAGTACTCCGTCGGGGCGGCCCGATTTTGATGCAACAAGTGCAACCGGTCGAGGCTGACGTAGGGGCGAAATCGAACCGCGCCGCGACTGGTCGAACTGGCGTACGGATTGTACGGATTGACGTAGGAATTGACCTGGGCGGCGGCGGGCGATGCGAGCAGGCAAACCACCAGGAGAGCGCGCCACATGGCAAGAACTCCGGAACGGGTCTGGCACCGGTAAAGGCATACGAACCGCGCGGTAATTATATTCGGTTCGACGGGAGGTTAGAATAGGCGTCCGTTGGATCGACGCAAAGATTGTGTGGCACGTCCCTGAGCGCCCAGCGAAGGGCGTGGTTACCCGCCACGCGCTCACCACGCCCATCGCTGGAAGCTCTGGGCGTGCCACCCAAATCGAATTCTCAATGGCTCTAGTGACAAAAATGATCGCTAAATTGTCAATTCACCACGTATTGATTGCCAGCTTTTTTCTGGCCGGGCTAGCCCATGTTCACGCCGAAGAGGCCGCGGCCCCGCCAAGGGCGTTTGTCGATGGCACCGGGTCCGGTTGGCGGACGCTCGGCGAGCAGGATTTTACAAACGTCAACTGCAACGCCGACACCTGGGCCTGGACCGCCGACGGCGTGAAATGCACCGGACAACCGGTCGGCGTTATTCGGTCCCAATAGTCGTTCTCCAACTTCGAGCTGGTGGCCCAGTGGAAACATCACCGCGCGGGCGGCAACTCGGGCATCTTCGTGTGGACTTCCGACGCGGCGCTGAAGGACTTGAAGCCCGGCGCGCTGCCGAAAGGCGGCATCGAAGTGCAAGTGCTCGACAACGGCTACACCGAGCAATACGAAAAATCGTCCGGCAAGAAGGGCGACTGGTTTACCACGCACGGCGACGTGTTTCCCGTCGGCACGGCGAAGATGAAGCCGTTCGCGCCCACGTCGCCCGATGGCTCGCGGAGCTTCCCCCGCAAGCAACTAAGCCGCGGCGTCGGCGAGTGGAACCACTACTACATCCGCTGCCTCAACGGCGAAGTGCGGCTATGGGTCAACGGCGAAGAAGTCTCCGGCGGAAACGAGTGCAACCCGCGGAGCGGATACCTGTGCCTGGAGTCGGAAGGAGCGCCCGTGGAGTTCAAAGGGCTGCAAATCCGCGAGCTGCCGTAGTATGAAAACCGCCAGGGACTGTACCCTTCCCTCAGGCGGTTTTGAAGACGGTTCGAGGCGCAGGACATTGAATCAGTCTCAAGTTCGTGCGGCCAACCTCGGCATCAATCCCGAAGGGATTGTATCTTCAGCCAGGATTGCCCGAACTTGTCGAAGGCTACCCGCGGTACCCATCGCCAGAAGGAAACGACAACCTGCAAGGGTTGAATCAATTGCCGACAAGGCTGTCCACTGAGCAGTAGGCTGACTATTCGTCGTCGCGGGACTCGAACACTGCCATTCAATCCTCGGACATTATCGCCGTCGATTGTTTGCGCTGCAGAAACCAGAGCATTTCAATCATACGGCCCTCTGCCAAGATGGTTTGAAGCCACCCACATTGAAGTACCATGTGGAGCAGGAAACCGACACGGTGGCGCAAGAATCATGGAGTAAAAGTCCAGTTCGTAGGGAGACTATCCATGGCCCAGCCAACTACTGCAATACGTCGTTGGCGCCACTGGGGCTAGTTGCATTTTGGTGTTGGGAGTGGGTATGCTGGACGCACTCTTCTTGTTGGTATATGATCTTTTGTACACTATTCGGGTGCGTTATCCGTGACGCGCTGGAGTTAGTGGTATGTCGACGGCTCCTACGGAAAGGGATGCAATAGATGCCATTGCCCACGCGCCACCAAGAGAACGGAGCGGTTCGGTTTCATCAAACCGATTTGCTTTCCAAGACGACTGGGCCTTGTGCCATCTTCTCGAACTGCACCTTTCTGGCAGTGATTACCGAGTGGTGTTCGATTTTCACGACGACATTCTCGTACTTGACGGCTCAGTGGCAGCGCAAAACATCCGGTTCTACCAAATCAAAACAAATGTGAACGGAAATTGGACGCGCAAAAAGCTCTTGAAACGAAAAGCGGGCAAAAATGCTCCGTCGATGTCGCCGCTTGGAAAGCTTCGGTGGAACTATGTGACGTTTCCCGCAAACACGGAACGAATGACGTTTGTGAGCAATGCACGTTACGACTTGTTGCTTCAATCGGGGGATTCAAGTCTGACAAAGGAGCGCATTTGTCTAACTGAGTTGGACAGCTCTGAACGCACCACAATTCAGGCGGCTTTGAAGAAAGAATTATCACTCATGGCTGAGCCGGGCGGTGAGGATAAAACATTTTTGGAGGTTACCTCCCTAAGTGTTCAGGATCACAGCAGTCACGCGACGGGAAAGGTGGCAGAGTTTCTGAGAGCTTTTCGACGAGAGGAATTGTCGAGTGTGGTGCTCTATCAAACACTGAATGGAGAGATCCAGCGAAAATCGCAATACGAGTTCACACCTGGGGATGTCGAGGAGGTCAAAGCGAAGGTCTCAATTTGCAAAGGAGACTTTGAAACAATGATTGGCGCTTTGACGCCAGCGAACAGTGTGCGAACGATTGTTGATAGGATCAGGCAGCGTCTCACTGTCGAAGGCTTACATTTTCACGAAGTTGAATTGCTTTGCCACGCATGCGAGCGATTTGATGTGCAACGAATGGGGGGAGAGAGCGCTTTAGTCGAGGAGGCGGTTGTTGTTGTGGATTCTGCCGTGCGAACGGTAGAGGATCGGGGTTACCCAACTTTGTTGAATGATTCGGTGGAAGCTGTGCGCGGTGAGTGTGGGTCAACTTTGGACGATCTTCGTTTGTGCGAGGAAGATACTTTTTTGCGCGGAATGATTTTGATGAGGTTATATGAAAAAAGGCCACTTCCAGCGGTTGGTGCGAAACCTAAGGACGAAACGACATGAAAAGATTCGTTTTGCACGAACTAGTGATGATGTCGTTGCGCGAGAAAAAAGCGCGCCGAGTGAAGTTCGATCGAAGCTTAACAGTAATTCGCGGAGCAAATGATACTGGCAAGTCGTCTCTCATCAAGACAATCTACTCGACGTTTGGCGCGGAGGTACCGCACGTCCATCCTAAATGGAAAGACGCCGAAGTGCGCTCTGCGGTAACGTTTTCAATTGACAAACGATCGTATCGCATTTTGCGGAATGAGGGACGATATACGCTGTTCGACGCGAACGACAAGAAGATGCAGTCGTTCGACAGCGTAACAAATGAGTTGGCCCCGTATTTTGCAGAGTTGTTCAACTTTCATCTTTCTTTGGCCACGAGAGATGAAGAGAAGCAAGCAACGCCGGCCTTTTTATTTCTTCCTTTTTATGTTGATCAAGATGCCGGCTGGACTTCAAACTGGAATAGTTTCGATCGCTTGGGACAATTCCGAAATTGGCGGACGGATGTCGTGCACTTTCACGTAGGAATTCGCCCAAGCGAATATTATGTGGCAAAGAGCGCGTTGGCTTCCGTCCAAAATAGTATCGACGAGCTGATCGCGCGCAGGCAACAACTTGACAAACTATTGTTGGATCTCGAGAAGAAACTACATGCCGGGCACTTTGACATTGATGTTGAGGCCTATAAAGAGGAGATAGAGCGACTATTGATTGAGTGCAACAAGCTTAAGGCCGAGGAAGATACGCTCAAGTCAACGCTAATTGACATATACAACAGTAAGCATGCAATCGAGTCGCAAATCAACATTACTAAAGAGGTGGCCGCCGAGCTCGGCAAGGATTTCCGCTTCGCGAATGACAACTTGAACGATTCGGTTGAATGTCCCACATGTGGGACAGTATATGAGAATGCCTTTGCCGAACGTTTTGGCATTGCTCAAGATGAGAATCGGTGTCGCGAACTTCTGCTTGAACTTCAGTCAGAGTCGCACGCGATTGATGCGAGATTGAAGGAGCTTAAACTGGAAGTAGATCGTTTGCGTGAACAGTCCTCGTCGATAACGGCACTCTTGGAAGAAAAGCGCGGCGATGTGCGGTTGCGAGATGTATTAGAAAGCGCTGGCAAGAAAGAAGTCCGGCAGATTTTACAAAGCGACTTCGATCAAATGAATTTGCAAATCGGAGCTCTGGAAATTGAGGCAGATAAGTTTCGTCGACGCATGAAGGAACTTGGCGACAGAAAAAAAGCTGGTGAAATCCGCAGCAAGTATCTTTCGCTAATGAGACAACACTTGCTCGCGTTGAGCGTACTGAACTTCGAAGAAAAGTCGTATAAGAGAATGGATGCGACGATTAATGAATCGGGAAGTGATCTTCCCAGGGCGCTACTAGCTTATTATTTTAGCATTCTCAAAACGATTTCGATCTTTTCGACGTCGAGTTACTGTCCGATCGTCATTGATTCTCCTCGGCAACAAGATCAGGACGAGCCAAACTACAAGAGGATGATGGAGTTTATTCGCGACAATCAGCCTGAAGCATCGCAACTGGTGCTAGGCGTCGTCGACACTGCTGGCGTGAAATTCGGCGGAACTAGTGTTCGACTGACACGAAAGTATAGCGTGCTGTCGCAAGAAGATTTTGAGGAGATTGCTGCTGAGCTCGCGCCGCTTCTTGACGCAAGCCTATCGAAATAAGATTTGTGCAGTCTCGCAGGGACACGAACATCAGCGATTGAAGGCGACGCGTCCAGGCATGTCACCAGCGTGGGAGCTCAGCGCTGCATTTTTCGATGCATTCCCAGGCACAACGCCGCCCGACTTCCCGCTGATTGTCCCCTTGGAGGCCCTGTAAGAAATCTTGTGTCAGCTAGCAAGAAGCGTGTAGGTATAATACCCCATTCTTGCAGAAGGAGACTGACGCATGGATTCTGTACTGCAATCGCGGGCCGAGGAGTTGGCTCAGGAATT
>JBIOWO010000138.1:0-4518 GCA_044868555.1 Lacipirellulaceae bacterium
TCGACCCCGAAGAAAGTGGGTCGGATCGGGGCCGAGGACGGCCCGGCTCGCTTCATGAGTTGCTCCTCGCCGAAGCCCGCGCGATCGATGCCGAAGACAAGCAGATGTGCGCGGAAATCGCCCGCCTTGGCGCCGATCTACTTACCGATCTGCCGACCGGCGCCGGCATTCTCACGCATTGCAACGCGGGCGCACTCGTTTCCGGCAGCGGCGACGGCACAGCGCTGGCGATCGTCTTCGAGCTGGCCCGCCGCGGCAAGCGGCTGCACGTGTGGGTCGACGAAACGCGGCCGCTATTGCAAGGCGCGCGGCTCACGATGTGGGAGCTCCAGCAGCGCGGCATCGACGCCACGCTCATCTGCGACTCGGTCGCCGCCCAGGTGATGCGCGAAGGCCGCGTGCAGGCGGTTATCACCGGGGCCGACCGGATCGCGGGCAACGGCGACACGGCCAACAAGATCGGCACCTACGGCGTGGCCACGCTGGCCCGCGCGCACGGCATTCCGTTCTACGTGGCCGCGCCGACGTCGACGTTCGATCTTTCGATCGCCTCCGGTGGCCAGATCCCAATTGAACAGCGCGCAGCCGAGGAAATCACGCACGGTTTCGGCTGCCAGACGGCGCCCGCCGGCGTCGCCGCCTACAATCCGGCGTTCGACGTGACGCCGGCCGAACTCATCACGGCGATTATCACTGAGCGGCAGGTGGTGCGGCCGGGGCGTGCAGATTAGGAGTGCCTGGCAGAATGAATCGAACCGCCAAGCATGCCAAGAACGCGGAGAAGATACATTGCGATTCCCTACTTTCTTGGCGACCTTTGCGTTCTCGTGTGTTCAGCGATCATTTCCCTATCGGTAGCGCTAAAGGTTTAATACAGACAATTTCTTCCGCTGCTGCGCAGCAGCGGAAGAAACGGCGGCGCGGCGCCCGCACCCGGCAGCGAAGCGGCCGCTGCTCACGATGCGAAACGATCCGTATTACTCGGTGCGGCTCACCGTTGTGCAGACGTTCGGAAGAATGGATACTCAGGAGTCGTTCGAGTTGTTGAAATCGATGTCTGCCGACGGCGGCGAGAGGGTGCGCGGCGAAGCGGAGCGATTCTTAAAGTTGCGGGCTGAAAATGGGCCGGCGGGAAAGCAGCCTTAAGCGTGGCGTGCAAGACGTCTATGAAAAGCGAGCTGGTCATCGGCACGCACAATCGCAAGAAGGGCGCGGAGCTGGCCGAAATGCTTTTTCCGTGGGGCGTGGCCGTCGTGACATTGGCCGACCTACCGGACGCCATGGAGGTGGTAGAGAACGGCGACACGTTCGCGGCCAACGCGGCGCTCAAAGCGACGCAGCAGGCGCGGCATTTAAATCGGTGGGTGTTGGCCGACGACAGCGGGCTGGAAGTCGATGCGCTGGGTGGGGCGCCGGGCGTGTATTCGGCGCGGTTTGCGGAGCTGTCCCCTCGCCCGGCCCCGGTGATGGATCGGGAGAGGGGAGACGATTTTGTCTCCGTGTCCGGTGAGGTACCCGGAAAGGGTCTTCGGCCTGGCACGCGGAACAAACCGCTGATCGACCCAGAACTTCGCGACTTTGCGCGCAAGCTGCGCCAGCTTCAACCGGATGCAGAGAAACTTATGTGGGGCTTGTTGCGCGATCGTCGACTTGGTGGTTACAAATTCCGGCGTCAACATCCCATCGCTCCGTACGTGCTCGATTTCTACTGCCACGAAATAAAGCTGGCGGTAGAGCTCGACGGTGGGCAGCATAACACGGAAGTTGGTTTGCGACGCGATCAGGAGCGCTCAGACTTTCTGGCCAAGCTTGGCATTCGCGTGCTACGGTATTGGAATCATGCCGTATTACAGGACACCGAAAACGTTCTGGAATCGATTTTCCAAGGGCTTACGTCACACACACAGACTCCCTCTCCCGGTCCCTCACCGGGACCGGGAGAGGGAGACCAGGACGACGCAAACAACTGCGAATTGCTCTGCCAATTGGCCGATACGCCGCTTGAGAAGCGCACGGCTCGTTACGTGTGCCACGTGACGCTGGCCGATCCGAATGGCGAGATTTGCGCCGAGAGCCGCGATGTTTGTCACGGCCGCATTTGCTTCGAGCCGGCCGGCCGGAATGGCTTTGGCTACGACCCGCTGTTTGAAGTGATCGAGTATCACCGTACGTTCGGCGAATTGGGGCCGAGCGTGAAGCGTGCGATCAGCCACCGCTCGCGCGCCATGCGGGCCATCCTGCCGGAGCTGAGGAAGGTAGTAGGCACACTCCGTGTGTCGTAACAGCGACTGGTAGAACGAAGCTTCAAATCGCCGTGAAGAGCGGTTCTGCTACGGCACACGGAGTGTGCCTGCTACAATATAAGAGCCCGCCCGGCGTTGATGATCTGCCGGGCGGGCTCAATGAGAGAGAGAAAATGAATACGCAAAAGATAGCGCAACGCGATCGATCTGGCAAGGCGATTTTCGACGAACGCTTTGGGTGGCGGAAAAGTCCTGCACAGTGCGCTGTTTTGACGATGTTGGCAGTGACTTTGGCAGCGTTTTCGGCCGCGCGAACCGCGGTGGCCGACGAATCGACTGCCGTCAATGCGTGGGTGGCCGAGAATCTGCCGCAGCTCGTCGAGTTGTATCAGCACCTGCATCGTAATCCTGAATTGTCGATGCAGGAGGAGAAGACGGCCGCGCGCATGGCGGACGAGTTGCGGGCGGTGGGGGCGAAGGTGACGACCGGCATCGGCAAACATGGCGTCGTCGGCATATTGGAGAACGGGCCGGGCAAGGTCTTGATGTTGCGTGCCGACATGGATGCCTTGCCGGTGGCGGAGGAAACCGATTTGCCGTATGCGTCGCAAGTTCGCGCCAAGGATCCGCGCGGGGCGACGGTGCCGGTGATGCACGCTTGCGGGCACGATATCCACATGGCGAACATGGTGGGCGTGGCGCGCTACCTGGCTGCGCATCGCGATCGCTGGTCGGGCACCATCGTATTTCTGTTTCAGCCGGCCGAGGAACTGGGCGGCGGGGCGCAGGCCATGATCGACGACGGCCTTTTTGATCGCATCCCGCGGCCCGACTTTGCCGTGGCCTTGCACGTGGCATCCGAGACGCCAACCGGCCAGTGCACGTATCTTCCCGGCTACGCGCTGGCCAATGTCGACAGCATCGACATTCTTGTGAAAGGTCGCGGTGGGCACGGCGCGTATCCGGAGACCACCATCGATCCGATCGTCATCGCGGCCAAACTGGTGCTCGATCTGCAGTCGATTGTCAGCCGCGAAATGAAGCCAACCGAACCGGCCGTGATCACCGTGGGCTCGATCCACGGCGGCACAAAGCACAATATCATTCCGGACGATTGCCGGTTGCAGGTGACGGTGCGCAGCTACTCGCCGGAAGTGCGTGCCAAGTTGCAGGCCGCGATTCGCCGCAAGGCGTCGGCCGCGGCCGCCAGCGCCGGGGCGCCGGAGCCGGAGGTGACCGTGAGCGAGGGCACGCCGTCGGTGTACAACGACCCGGAATTGACGGCGCGGGTGGCCAAGATTCTCAAGGCATCACTGGGAGAAGCGAGCGTCGCGCTGGGCGAGCCGTCGATGGGTGGCGAGGATTTCAGCCGCTACGGTCTGGCGGGTGTGCCGATCTGCATGTTCCGCCTCGGCGCGGTAAATCAGGTACGGCTGGACGCATTTGCCGCCCAAAAAGTGCCACCGTCGTCGTTACATTCGCCGAAGTTTTATCCGGATGCGGCGGAAGCGCTGAAGACCGGCGTGCCGGCAATGGCAGCGATCGCAATGGACTTGCTGCCGCCGGCCGGGAAAGCATCTGCGACAAAGGGTAACGACTGATGTCCACGGCATCCGACGGGCGGCCGGGCCGCTGGACGTGGCTGTGGGGCGCGTGTTATGTGGTGCTCATCGGCACAATCGTGTGGTCGCTGTATTACGCCCGGCAGTGGGCGCTCGTAGAATTGGCGACGCCAATTTCGGTCGGCCAGTGGCAGGCTTGGCGCGAGGATGTCGAACAGCAAGTCGAGCATCCGGGGCCGGTCCAGCGACGCGTACCGAAGAGCACCGAGCCGCCGGCACTGGTGCTGATGCGCGACTATTTTGCCGTCTCGCTGGCCGGAGCGGTGCTATTCAGCACGGTGCTGTATTGGGTCATGGCCTGGTTGGTGATGGGGGCGTTGGCTCCGCGGGCCGCCGAAAACTCCAACGAACGAATTGCGACGCCTCGCCGATGAGCTCCATTTCTTCTTCAGTACAATCCGCCCACCGAGAGAACGCCGCGAGCGACGTGCTGCGCTGGCGGAGTTGGCCGCTCGTGGATCACCCGCGCTGGTCGTGGGCGGTGCCGGCTGCCGTGCTGGCGGTTGGCGGTGGCGTGGTATACCTGAGCGGGAGTTGGTTGGCGGGCGCCGTGGCAACCGCCAGCACGGCAGCCGGCACCGCCCACGACCAGCGCGGGTGATCCACGAGCGGCCAACTCCGCCAGCGCAGCACGTCGCTCGCGGCGTTCTCTC
>JBIOWO010000139.1:0-26849 GCA_044868555.1 Lacipirellulaceae bacterium
CTGCACCTAAACTCTCCCACCTGCACCTAATCTCCGCCTGATTCGGGCCTTCTGGTGCAAAACCCGGACACATGTTTACAACCGGTCACATTCCCGGTCAATCGCTCACGCGGCCGTGCACATATACGTCGCCGGCCAGTTCTTCGATGGTCATGTCCGCGAGGCCCAGTGCGTCGGCCATCTTCTCGACGCCGGCGCCGCCCACGGGGCTCGGCGCCGTCGCGCCGCCGGCGATCTTGGGTGCGATGAAGACGTGTACTTCGTCGACGGCGCCGATATTGAACAGCGTTCCCAACATTCGACTGCCGCCCTCGACCAGCACGTTCGTCATCTGCCGGCGGCCGAGTGCGTCGAGCAGTGCAAACAACCGGATTTCGTGCGCGTCGCCCATGCAGCGGAGTATCTCGACGCCGGCCTGCTCCAGTTTCTGGCATGCTCCGTCCGGCGCGCGCGTTGAAACCGCTAAGAGAACGGGCACGTCGGCGGCCGTTTGCACCAATCGACTGTCGAGCGCCAGCGTCGCGGCCGAGTCGACGACGATCCGCGTCGCGGCGCGTTTCCAATCGGCTCGATCGGCCGGCCGGGCCGTGAGCAGCGGATTATCGGTCCGCGCCGTGCCGCTGCCGACCATCACGGCATCGACGCGGCCGCGCAATTGATGCACCACGGCCCGCGACAACTCGCTGGAAATCCATTGGCTGTCGCCCGTACGCGTGGCCAATTTGCCGTCGAGCGTCATGGCCCACTTGGCGATGACCCACGGGCGGCCGGTCGTGACGCGCTTCAAGTACGGCGCCAACACGTGCCGCGCCTCGCCGGCCAGCGCGCCCAAGTCGCACGCAACGCCGGCCGCGCGCAATTCGGCAATCCCCTTGCCGGCCACTTGCGGAAACGGATCTTCGACCGCGACGACGACGCGCCCGACGCCCGCTCGCACCAGTGCCTGCGTACACGCCGGCGTCTTGCCCTGATGGCAACACGGCTCGAGCGTGACGTACGCGGTGGCGCCGCGGGCCGCGTCGCTCGCCGCTTCGAGCGCCATCACTTCTGCGTGCGGATAGCCGAATTCCTCGTGAAATCCCTCGCCGACGATCTCGCCGTCGCGGACGATCACGCAGCCGACCATCGGATTGGGCTCGACGAGACCTTCGCCGCGCAGGGCCAGCGAAAGCGCCCGCGCCATGAACCGATCGTCTTCCTTCGCGCTGCGGGTCACAAAATGAGCTTCCGCCGCCTACGACGGCGTCCAGAGAGATGATTTTTTGCCGGCGGGCCGTTCGCTGTCGGGCGTCCAGATGCGGCCGCCGGAGGGCACCGGCTCGCCGGCGATGGCCGCGGCTTCTTCGTCCATCGAGTCCGTCGGCATTCCTTCCTCGCGGATCATGCCGGCTTCGTACAACAGCCGATACAATTCCTGCGCCACCTGCGGATCGTGCAGGTGATTTCGCTCGATTCCCTCCAAGACCTCCTGGAAGCGCGGGCCGTTGCCGCTGACGATGTGCAGCTGCAGCTCCGTGAGATCCCAAGCGGCCGTCGATTCGCCGCTGGCCGCACTTAACCGCCGCGCTTCATCGATCAGGGCCAGCGCGCGGTCGAGGTCGGCTTCGGCCGCAATCATCCGCCGATACGCGTCGGCGGGCGGAATGCGATCGGAGAGCGACGGACGCCGCACGGTCTCCTGCGCGATCCGCGCGACGGCCGCGTCGGCGCCGACGACCATCGCCCGGTGGTAGACCTGCACCAGCGCATCGTCGGAAACGTCTTCGATCTTGAGCCGCGGCACGCGCACCAGCGGCAATCCGGCGACGCTCGGGTCGCTGCCCTCGATCGGCGCGGGCTCGGGCAGCCCCAAACTGCGGCGCAGCTCGGCCACGGCGTCGCCGTTGCGGGCGATGTTGCCGCCCTGTTCCAGGATCGACACGGCTGCCATGAGTGGAATTCGCAACTCGGGTTCGGTGGCCGCCTCGCGCGGCGACTTGCCGCCGAGAGCCGGTTTTCGCACGCCCGGCCAGCGCTCGACGATCGCCGCGCGGCGCTCCTCCGCGGCGAGCCGACGCCGCACGTCGGGCGGCGTGTCGCGAGGAAAATGCCAGCGAAAATTGAGCGCCTGCTCCGTCGCCGATACATGCCCGACGACTTTCTCCTCGACCATCTCGCCGAGCGCATCGGCGGCGATCCCACGCAGCGTCGTGACCATCGCGTCGAAATCGGGCCCTTTGTCGATCGTCAATTCCAGTCGTTCGCGGCGGTCGGTTTGGCGGCCGAAGATGGCCATCACGCCGGCCAGCCGCGGCACCTCGTTGCGCGACAGGTTCGCGGCCGTCGCCGGCATCGGCTTGTCCAGGATGATATACGTATTCCGCGGTCGCGGCTGATCGGGCGGCAGCGACGCCGGATCGACGTTGAACGACTCGACGCGCGAATCGGCCGCGAACCGGGCCACCAGCGCGTCCAGATCGTTGATGTCGTAAATCTGAATCACCGAATCGAGCTGCTCGTCGCGCTGGTCCGGATCCAAGAGCTGCGCAACGGCCTCGGCCTCGACCGCGTCGTCGAGCGGCACTTCCATTTGCGCGAATGCATGCAGCCCAGCCACAAGCGCCCGTTCGTCCGCCATCCAGCCGCCCAGCAGCGCCCGGTTGTAAACGAGCGTTGGATCGGCGCCGTACTGCTGGCCCAGGCGATCGATGACGGCTGTTGCCTGCTTCCAGCGGCCGTGGTCGGCGAGCTGAGACGCCTGCAGGGCGTCCTTGGCCCACGGCGCATTCGACGGCCAGGGGCGGAAGTGAAGCTGATCGCGCAGGATAAGCGGTAGGCCCGAATAGTGGTTCAGGCCCACCAAGAGCTCGCGAGACCGCACATCTTCCTTGGGCGCGATGGCCGCGTGCAGCCACAGATGCGCCTGCGCGGCCACCACGTGTCCCGTCGCCAACAGCGCCCGGCCGACGATGCCGATCGCCTCCAGCACGCGCTGCGGCATGTCCTGGTCGATAAGCTCGATCGCTCGCTGCAGCGAAAGCACGGCGGCCGGCGCATCGCCTGTCTCGGCCAACAGCAGCGCCTGGCAGGCCTGCGCGGTCGGATTGTCGGGGTACTTCGTGACGAACTCGTTGATCGTGATTCGGGCTGCGTCGATCTCTTCGAGCGACAACTCGAGCGCGGACTTCAGGTCCAACAGCGATGCCCGGCCCGGATTCTTGGCCAGCGTTTGCTCGACGTGCCGCAAGGCGGCCCGCGGCTGATCGCCCTCGATCATGCGGTGAATTTTTTCGATCTCGCCGGCCAGATCGCCGCAACAGAACTTGAGCTTCTTGCCGCTGCCGCAGGGGCACAACGCATAAGGTTCAACAGGCATGGGATTCCACCGTCCATCGGGCTGGAAAACGCCGGGTGATTCGCACGAAAGGGGGCCGAGGGGACCGCCGCGGCGGACCCGACCGGCCGCCCACGATCCTAACATAGGCGCGGCGAATTGGCGACCCGCATCAATCCGGCGGGACGCGCACCGGGTGGCTGGGGTCGAGCCTCAGCGAGCCCCCAGAAATACGAACTGGGGGCTCGGCTCGGCCTCGACCCCAGCCACCCAAAATCGAAGAGAGAATCTAACTACGCCCGCTGCGTCGCTAGCGAGCCGCGTTTGTCGCGGAGCAGTTTGAGCAGCGATTTTTGCGGGTCGGCAAACTTCGCGACCCCTTCTCGCATCAGCGTGTCTTCCAACTGCTGCCAATTCACTTTGGCGTCGATGTCGCTGAGAACCGCGGCGGGCGGCATTTCGTCGACTGTGCGGCGGAACGTGAGATTGCTCTTGCGCACTGCATCGTTGGTCGCAGGCGGATTCGTCTGAATGTCGCTGCCCGCCAGCGCAACGACGTATTTCCAGGGCGGGTCTTCAGGCTTCTTCGTGCCCGTGCTGGCGAAGACGATTTCCTGGCGGAGCGGCGTCGGCCGCGCGGCCCAGAATTCCTGGTTCGATTTCCACAGCCGCTTGGCGCCCACGAGGCCCACCTGCCCTTGCGCGGCGGGCGACAGTTCGGGTACATGCTTTTCCGTGTACACGTCGACGCGCGAAATGAAAATGCTGTAGACGCTCTTGAATTTATCCAGCGACGGCCGACGCTGCGCGCCGCGCCAGATCGCGGCCCGCGCCGCCTCGTATTGCCGCAGCGTGAAGATCAGCGTCACGTTGAGCGAAATGCCCGCCGCGCACAACTCTTCCAATGCGCCCAAGCCGGCCGGCGTGGCCGGCACCTTGATCATGCGGTTCTTGTGCCCGGCCGACCAACGCTTGCCCAGCTCGATATACCGCGCCGTCCGTTCGTCCTGCGACAACTTGCAGTTCGGGTCTTCCAGCAACGGGTCCAACTCGAAGCTGACGTAGCCGTTGTCGCCGCGCGTCGCCTCCCACACCGGCAGGAAGACGCTTTGTGCATCGCGGACCACATGATCGGTCAGCTGCCAGGCCGTTTCCTCGTCGCCCAAACCACGGTCCACGAGCAATTCGTCCAACTGTGTGTCGAAGCGGCCCGTTTTGATCAAGTCGGTGATGATGATCGGGTTGGACGTAGCGCCGGTGGCGCCCCAAGCCCGATTTTCGCGGACGAGGTCCGGGTCCACCGAGTCGAGCCACAGCTTCGTACCGGTCGCGAGCAGAGATTCTATCGCTGACGCCATTGCTAGCTCCTTTGTCGTCCAGGAATCGTTTGCGGGCCTCCGACAGCCGGTAAATCATACCGCGGCCGCAAGCAACCGACGAGCCAAGCGTCGCAATTGGCGGACGTTGGCAAGAGTACGAAAGGGACAGCAAGATTAACGATAGCGGCGACACTGACGATTCTGCCGATTTTAGCGGTTATTGCTGCATTGACGGCTGCGGAAGGTCGATTAACGAATCTCAGGTGGGCCGTTTGGGCGGTTCCACTTTGCGCACTTTGATGCTTTCGCGGAGATCGTTGCGGTGACCAACTCAAGCCGAATAGTGATCGGTCTGATCATGACGGCAGTCATTGGTGTGGGCGCGCGGGCGCAAGAGCTGCCGCCGCCGGAAGCCGGTGATGCGATGAGTCCGTCTGATCTGACGCTGCCATCGGACGAGGCGATCGGTCCCATGTCGACCGAAGAGATGCCGCTCGATGGTGCGGAGCAAAGTCGCGAGGATAGCGTGCTGGCGGGCGAGCAGCAGTTGACGGTGGATTCGCTCGAAGGCTGCGACGATTTCGCGGCCGGTCCGCAGGATTATTGGGACACGTATTCGGCTCCGATCGAGAGCACGGGGTCGTGGCTGCGGCGCGGCTTCTGGTACGCGCAGACCGAAGCGGTGGTGTGGAATCGGTTTTGGAATCGCGACGCCAAGTTCCTGGCGGCGCAGGACCAAAATGTCTTGAATCCACAGTTCTTCCCCTTTTCCCCAAACTTTTCTGGCCAAAAGCCCGTCTTCAATACAAATCGTTTGATGATGCTCGACGGTTCGCAGCCGGGTGAAGACGCCTCGGTGCGAGCCACGTTAGGAAACTTTCTGTTTCGCGATTCGCACAACCGCGATCACCTGGCAGAGGCCACGGTGATGGGCGGCGGCGACTGGCACCAGCACCGGGAGCTGGCCTCGGAGCAACCTTTTGGCTTGTTCGTGCCGTTCTACATCAGCGGCAATAACCGCACGTACAACGCGTCGACTCGGCAGGCGGCCGACTACAGCAGCACTTTCCGAAGCTTTGAAGCCAATTACCGAGTGCGATCGCGGATGCGTCGCGACCAACTGGTGATGGATGCCAACGGCGAGTGGCATCGGGCCGCGAATGTCGGTTTCACGAAGGAATACCTGGCCGGCCTGCGGATGATGGAAGTGCGAGACATTTTCAACTGGACGGCGGAAGACATTCAGGTCGTCGGCGCCGACGGCTCGTATTTCCTCCGCACCGACAACGACCTGTTTGGATTGCAATTGGGAGCAGGCACTGCGTATGAGACGGCCCGTTGGAGCCTGGGGGCGGACACCAAGATGGGCTTCTACGTGAACGACGCGCTGGGCCGCGCCACGCTCAATTTCACCGCCGACGACGACAGCGATTCCGACCTCAGCGCCGCGAGCGATGGGATCTCGTGGCTGGTGGAAGTCCACGTGACCGGTCGCTGGCATTTGACGCCCAATTTCTCGCTGCGGGCGTCCTACGAGTTGATGTATCTCACGGCGCTTGCCCTGGCACCATACCAGGCCAATTTTATCACCGATATCTCGTATCTGAACACAGCGGGCGATCCGTTGTATCACGGGATGTCCTTCGGCTTCGAAGGATACTGGTAGGGCTGCGATTTGGTGTGTTCGTCTCTCTCCCCGAGACGGAATGACTCTCGCGGAGCGAGAGGAGTACACTATAATCGCCGCATGCCGCAGCGCAATCTTCTGATCCTGCTGGTGATGGTCGCCGTGTCGTACGCCTGCTACGTGCGAGGCGGGCAGAATCCGTACCCGCGCTACCTAGCGAGCGGCTTGGCCGCAATCGACGAGGAGGCGATCGAGCGCGTGCCCGATCGCGAGCTGTTCAACGCGGCCATGCAAGGGATGGTCGAGGTGCTGCACCGGCGTGGCGACGAGCACTCGGAGTTTCTGACCGAAGAAGAGGCCGACCCGCTACGGGCCGAGATTCGCCAGCAGTTTGGCGGCATCGGCGTGCGGATTCGCTTCGTCGGCAAGCCGCCGCGGCTGGCGATCGTTGGTCCGCCCGATCCGGGCAGCCCCGCCGCGCGAGCCAATTTGCTGCCGGGCGACCACATCCGGGCGATCGACGGCCGGTCGACCGACAAGATGACGATGGCGGACGTGCTGCACCGGATGCGCGGCGAGCCCGGCACGACGGTCACGCTTACGATCGAGCCAGCGCATGAACCGAAGCCGCGCACCATCGAATTGACGCGGGAGATTGTCAACATCGAATCCATCGTCGGCGACGTGCACGGCAGCGATGGCAAGTGGCAGTTTGCGCTGGCGACGGATCCCCGAATAGCGCTGGTGAGGATTACGTCGTTCGGCGATCACACGGCCGAAGAGCTGACGCGCGTGATCGACGGGTTGACGGCGGCTGGCGTGCAAGCCGTGGTGCTCGACTTGCGCGACAACGCGGGTGGGGTGCTCGATGCGGCCGTGGCGGTGTGCGATCTGTTCTTGCCCGGCGGAGAAGTGGTGGTGGAGCTTCGCGGCCGCAATCTCCCAATTGATCGGCGCGTCACCGAGGATAGAGGGAAGAAGTTCCTGAAGCTTCCGCTGGCCGTATTGGTGAACCAGAACAGCGCGAGTGCGGCAGAGATCGTCGCGGCGTGCTTGCAGGACCACGGGCGGGCAGTGGTCGTCGGCGAGCGTACGTACGGTAAGGGCACGGTACAACAGATGTTGGAGATGGAGTCGGGCAAGAGTTTGTTGAAGCTCACGTCGGCCAGCTTTTGGCGGCCGAGTGGGGCCAACATTCATCGCACGCCGGACGCGCCGGAGTCGGCCAAGTGGGGCGTTTCGCCAAACCCTGGCTACGAGGTCCGCTTGTCGCCCGACGAGTATGCCGTGTATCGGCGGTATCGTGTCGAGCGCGACTTGCTGGGGCAAGACGTCGGCGTCGAAACCGAAGACGTGACCGAGCCGGGCGAGCCGCAGGTGCCGGACGACTTTGTCGACGTGCAATTGGAGAAGGCGGTGGGCTATTTGCGGGGTACGCTGGCAGGTGCTGCGGAGTGAGAATGGCCTTCGGCCAAAGCTTGGTGTGGACGTGACGGTCCTGAAGGTGATGAGATGAGTTCTTGTTGGCCGAAGGCCATTCTCACCGTAGCCTAGGGCAACGCCCTAGGACGATGTTCGATTGCAGTCCTTTGGCCGAAGGCCATACTCACCCGTACCCTAATGCGATGCCTTAGGAAAAATTGATGCCTCAGTCGCTCACAAAGCTCTACGCGCATTTGATTTTCAGCACCAAGAACCGCCATCCATTTTTGGACGATGAGATTCGGCCGCGCGTCCATGCATATTTGGCGACCATTATCCGAAGCCTCGACTCTTCGTGGGTCGTCGTCGGGGGCGTTGCTGATCATGTTCATATTCTCTTTGACATGGGGAAGATGCGCGCGCCGGTTGAGTTCGTCGAACAAGTGAAGCGCGAGTCTTCAAAATTTGTGAAGACGCTCGGAGCGCCGTACAGAGAATTTTATTGGCAACGTGGCTATGGCATGTTTTCCGTTGGTCCGGCATATCGCGGGGAGTTCGCATTCCTAGGGCGTTGCCATAGGCTACGGTGAAAGCAGGCCTTCGGCCAAAATATGGTTGTCCTTTAGCTTTCCGCGTAGGATTGTGGCGGTTGTAGTTTTGACAGCCTGCGATGGCCCGCTGCATCCGTCGCCAGCGCTGGGCAGGCTGCATCGCAAGTCGTTGACAAAATCCAGGTTATGGATGCAGGCACGCGGTAATGTGCGGGCCGGCGTGCCGATTGGCACGGCGTGTGCATCATTGTCTGCCGGCCGTCTGGGGAACGGGCGGCCGTTCCGGAGATCGCAGGACACTTACGGCTCGTCTCGAGCCGACCTGTCGGGCCGGGTATGACGATGCGGGTTGGTGAATCCGCACGTCCTTGTCACATGTCTTGTCCATTACAGAGATGGGGGTTTCTCGTGGTTGCTCGTAATCGCATTCGCTGCACTGTTGTTGCCGTTGCCGTGTCGGATGAGCCTTGGAAATCGCGCGGCGCGCTGGCCCGCGATATCCTGCCGGGGGCCGATCCGTACGTGGCGCAGTTAATCCGCAAGCTGCAGGACGAAGTACGCGAGGAGCGCCGGCTGCAGTCGCTGGTGCGTTCGCGGCCACGTTTTGTGCTTGGCGACGTGCTCGATACCTTCGTAGGCAATTGAGTCGTCGAAACATAGCCCGGCCATCCTGGCCGGGTTTTTTCTTTGGCGAGATGAATCGACCCAGAATGGGTCGGCTATATATGTGCTCGGGCGAGCAGGAGAGGGCGCATTTCGGCGGCCAGGTAGAACGAGCCGGTGATACACACACGCTCGCCTGACAGGGCGGATTGAAGCACGTGTTGCCACGCGTCGGCGGGAGTGGAGCACACCACGATTGCGGTAGCCGGAATTTCGGGCAGTTCTCTGCAAATCATTTCGGCCAGCTGCTGGGCGGGCATCGCACGCGGATTCTCCTGATACTGGGTGACGACGAATCGCTCGAAGTGGGGGGCGAGCTCGTGGACGATCGCCCGCACGTCCTTGTCGTGGCTGATGGAGACGATGAGCGTGCGGCGGGCGGCAGGCGGCATCTCGGCCAAGGCGGCGACAAGAGCCCTGGCCGACGCGGCGTTGTGGGCCGCGTCGAGGACGACGGTCGGCTCGCCCGAAAAAACTTCAACGCGGCCGGGCAGTGCGGCGTGCGATAGGCCCACTCGGATCGCGTCCTCGGAGATGCACCAGCCTTGATGGCGAAGCTCGGCGATCGTCGCGAGCGCAACGGCGGCATTGGCGGCCTGGTGGGGGCCGCGCATGGCCAGTGAAAGGGCAGTAACGCGGTGTTCTTGACCGAGGATGGTGTAGGCGAAGTCGAGCCTGCTCGAAGACAAGGAGAAGGGGAGACAAGGAGACAAGGAGACGCTTGCAATTGTATCTCCTTGTCTCCTTGTCTCCTTGTCTCCTTGTCTTGCCGCATCCGGGGACGACCCGGCTCGCAGATAGTCGAAGGCAAAATCGCGGCCGAGTTGGATTAGTCTACAGCCGTGGTCGCGGGCAATTCGGGCGATGACGGCTTGCGGCTCGGGGTCGGTGACACCGCAGACGACCGGGACGCCGGGCTTCACGATGCCGGCCTTTTCGCGGGCGATTTGGGCGAGCGTATTGCCCAGTTGTTTCGTGTGATCAAAGCTGATCGAGGTGATTACGCTCACGACCGGGTGGCAGACATTGGTGGAATCGAGCCGGCCACCGAGTCCGACTTCGAGAACGGCCGCGTCGACGCCGTGCTCGACAAAGTGCAGCAGGGCCATCGCGGTGGTGACTTCGAAGTAGGTCGGTCCGCCGGTCGGGTCGCCTTCGGCGGCCGCCTCGTCATCCATGGCGCGGGCCACCGGGCGAAGGCGATCGACGAGGGCAACAAGTTCGGCGGCTGTGCAGCGCTCGGCATCGACGGCAAAGCGCTCTTCGATCCGCTCGATGTGGGGCGAGCTGAACAGGCCGGTGCGATAGCCGGCCGCCGTGAGGATGCCAGCAATCATCGCCGAGGTGGAGCCCTTGCCCTTGGTGCCGGCGACGTGGACGATCTTCATGCCGGCGTCGGGCTGGCCGAGCCGCGTGAGCAGCTGCCGCATGCGGTCGAGCTTGAGCTGGCGTTCTTGATACGGAATGAATGCGGTCCGCTCGTAATTGATGCGGCCCATGAGCCAATCGAGCGCGGACTGATGCGCGGCAATGTCGAGATCGGGGCCGAGATCGGGGTCGAGGACGACCCGGCTCGCTGCAGAGCGGATATCGTTCAAATTCGCACGTGTGTCGCTAGGACGATTTGCGGTATGCGTCGTAGGCGGCCTGAATTGCGGCGGCTTCCGGGTTGCCGCGGTGGATCCAGAGGCGGTAGGTGGCGGTGACGGGTTTACCCGGCTCGAGCGTCTTTGAATTGACGCCGGGCCAGCCGACCGATAGGACGCCGTATTCGCGGGTCATCCATTCGGGCGGGAAATCGGGGTGATCGGGCTTGATGAAGACGGCGGCGCCGCTGGGCGCGGGCGCGTCCTGGAATTGGCCGGTCAGGTCGGCCCACGGTAAGTGGGTGATGAGCAGGTCCTCGGTCGCGCGGCCGGTGGGAACCGTGATCACCGTGTTCTTGCGGGGCGCGAAGCGGAGAGCCAGGCCGCCGTAGCTTTTGCCTGGGGCGCCGGCGAGCGTGATTGGCTCGATCGGCGTCCACTTGATGGAGACGTCGATGCTGCGGCTATCGGCATCGGCAGGGTGAATGTCGAGCCAGATTTCCTCTTTCGCCACGTCTTTGTCTTTGATCACCCAGGCGTTCTCGATGCCGAGCTTGGCGCCGTTCGCGTCAGCATCCTTGGCGAGCCACTTCTTGAATTTGATCGCGATATCCTCGCGATTCCAGAAGTCGTATTCGCGATCACCGATTTTTGTGTGCGGCCAGCCCCAGAACAGGCCGTGGTGGTGGAGGTGGTCACTCGGATGATTGTCGGTGAGCACTTCGCCGTCGAGGCCGTAAATGGGATGGAGGTAAGACGCACGCTTGCGGGTGCGGTTTCGCTGTTTGAACTCGATGTCGCCGTGGTTGTAGACGAGAACTGGCTTGTCGCCATCGAGGATGATGAGGGATTTGTCGTCGACTTCTTTGAATCGGAATTTGGCGGTGGCGGATGGCTGGGCTTGGGCGGTTGTGCTGGTGCAGTAGAATGTTAGCGCTAAGCCGCAAGCGGCGAGAAGGAGGCGGGAACTTCGAGAAGTGATGCGGGCCGCCGACATGGATGCATTCTAGTTGGTCGGCGGCGGCGCAAATAGAAGGGCCGACGAGGTGCGGGAGTCCTCGTCGGCCCTCAGGCGGGGAGAAATTCCGGGCCGCTTCCATATCGGCCCGACACAAAAAATGGGTGGGTACTCATCTGCTGGACGGCGGCTCAGGAGCACCCGGTTCGATGCACCCGCCCGTGGTTGGCCCGGGCCGTCGTCCCACTCTTCTACCGACGCGGGAGAAAAGCACACGGCGTGCCAGTCGCAATAGGTGCCACCCGTAGTTCGGGCTTTTCGGGTCCAAGTGGTTCGCTCGACAGGCTTTGCGCGTGCGGAATGATCGGCCGGACCGGCTACGCGGCGTTCGGGAACAGGGCGTTTGAATGTAAAAGCTTCCGCGGGCGGTTGTAGGAATTGCCGACTGGGGCGTCGAAAGTGAACTTGGGGAAGGGTGAGTGCGTAGCGGAGGGGGGTTCCCGCTACGCCGCAAGCGACTATCGCTGTTTGCCGCAAAGCGTTAGACTGTTTCGCTTTGCGATGATCTCTCTGTGGGCCGCGTGCCATGTTGCTGGTGGAAAACGTCAAGAAGTCGTACCGGGAGCCAGACGGCACTCGGCTGCCGATCCTGGATATCCCGCGTTTTGAGATGGCGGCCGGGGAGCAGGTGGTGATTCGCGGCCGCAGCGGCGGCGGGAAAACGACTTTTCTGAATGCGATTGCCGGGCTGGCCACGGTGGACTCGGGGCGGATCGTGGTCCATGGGACCGAGGTGACCCGATTGCCCGAGGTGGCCCGCGACCGGTTTCGGGCCCGGCAGATTGGATTTGTGTTTCAGACGTTCAATCTACTGGCCGGGTTTACGGCGCTGGAGAACGTGCTGCTGGGGATGACTTTTACGTATCAGCCTAATGATCCGCGGCGGGCGAGGGAGTTGCTCGAGCGCGTCGGGTTGGGGCAGCGGCTCACGCACAAGCCGGCGGCCCTGTCGGTAGGCGAGCAGCAGCGGGTGGCGGTGGCGCGGGCCCTGGTGAATCGTCCCGGGCTGTTGCTGGCGGACGAGCCGACGGCGAATATCGATCCGACCCATCAGCAGCAGGTTGTCGATCTGCTGCGCGACGTATGCCTGGCGGAGAAGGTGGCGATGTTGTTGGTGACGCATGCGCCGGAGGTGGCCGAGCAGTTTTCGCGGGTGGAGCAGTTGGATGAGATCAATCGGGTGATGGCGGGGGTGTGAAGCGACGAATTCCCCCCTCCCCTTGCCCCACCCCGCCGAGGCGAGGGGAAACGAACTGAACCACCAGCGGCGAAAGACGGATTATGTCGTTTTGGAAGATAGCTTGGCGGAACATGCAGCAGCGGGCGCTGGCGTCGACGCTGACGGCGCTGTCGATGGCGCTGGGCGTGGCCGTGACGATCGCGGTGATTCTGATCTACAGCGTCGCCGTGCGGCAGTTTTCGCAAGACGCGCAGGGCTATCACGTGATCGTCGGCGGCAAAGGGGGCGCGCTGCAACTGGTGCTAAGCACCGTCTACCACATCGACAAGCCGCTGTATCCGATTCCGTACACGTATTACCAGAAGTTTCTTCCCGGCGGCGAGTATGCCAAATACACGGAAGCGGCCATCCCGATGTGCCTGGGCGATAGTTACGAATCGCCGGGCGGCACGCGGTTTCGCGTGATCGGCACCACGCCGGATTTGTTCGACAAGCTCAGCTATGGCGCGTATGCCGACGGCAAACCAAAGAAGTACGAATTCCAGTCGGGCGGCCGGAATTTCAAGACCGAGAATTTCTACGAGGCCGTGGTGGGTTCGGTCGTCGCCGCGCGGTCGGGACTGAAGTTGGAAGACGAAATCAATCCCACGCACGGACTCGGTGCAGAAGGGCATCAGCACGAGGGATTCAAAGTCGTCGGCATCCTGGAGCCGACGGGCACGGCCAATGATCGGGCCGTGTTCATCAACATCGAGGGATTCTACTTGCTCGAAGGGCATGCGGGGGAGGCGGCCGAAGAGCATGCGGACGAACCCGAGCACGCCGACGAACATGCGGGTGAACACGCGGATGAGCATGCCGAAGAACAAATGGCCGCCGGAACTACCGAGCCCGATCACGAGCACGCCGAGGAACATGAGCACGAAGGTGAGCACGCGCACGAAGAAGCGCATGAGCATGAGCACGATCATGCTCACGCGCACACGCCGTTGCCGATCGAGCAGCGCAAGGTGACGTCGATCCTAGTGCTGTGCAATACGCCGTTCGGGCCCACGGCGCTGGACGATGCAATCAACAAGCACAACGATCCGGTGGCCCAGGTCGTGCCCCCGCGGAGTGTCATCGAAAACTTGTTTAACGGCATCGTCGATCCGGTGCGAATTGTTTTGCTGGTGATGACCGTGTTGATCGTGATTGTGGCCGGCGTGAGCATTTTGGTGAGCATCTACAATTCGATGAACGAGCGGAGTCATGATATCGCGGTGATGCGGGCGCTGGGGGCGAGCCGCGGGGCCGTAATGACGATCATCCTGGTGGAGTCGATTCTGATTGCGCTTTTGGGTGGAGCGCTGGGCGTGGTGCTGGGGCACGGGATCATCGGGCTCGCCAGCCCCTACGTGGTCGAGCGGACGGGCGTGTCGCTGAGCCTGTTTGAGTTCGATTGGCAGGAGCTGGTGTTGATACCGGGACTAGTGGTATTGGCCTCGCTGGTGGGTTTGTTGCCGGCGCTCGCCGCGTATCGGACGGACGTGGCCAAATCGCTGGCGGGCAGCCGGTAGCGTGTCCCGGCCGCGGCCCACCGGGTAGAATAAGAGAAGCTATGAATAATCCGCTCTGCAATTACCGGTTGTTGGCGGCGTGCATTGTCGCGGTTGCCGCGGTGCTGTTCGGCGCGGGCGTTGTCGCGGCCTGCCCGTTTTGCAGCGTCACGTCGCAAACATTGAGCGAGGAGACGCAGGCGGCCGACGCCGTTGTGCTGGCCAGGCTGGTGAAGGAAGCCGAGTCGACCGCATCGACGGACGGGCTGAGCCGGGCCGGCTCGAGCACCGGCACGGCGACGTTCAAGATTGAGGAAGTGATCCGCGGGCAGTCGGCCGTGGCGAGCGGTCAGGAGATCGACGTCGTGTATTTTGGCCCGGCGGACCGCGACCAGATTTTCATGATCACCGGCATTGGGGGCGACAAGATCGATTGGATCACGCCGCTGCCGTTGTCGAGCGCGGCGGTGGAATACACGCGTAAGCTGCCGGGCGTCGCGGCATCGGGCGCGGAACGGCTGGCGTTTTTTCAGGATTACCTGGAGCACGAAGACCCACTTTTGGCGCAGGATGCATACGACGAATTCGGCCGCGCCCCGTATGCCGACCTGCACGATCTGAAGCCGCGGATGTATCACGAGCGGCTGGTGAAGTGGATTCTCGATCCCGAGGTGAGCCCGAGCCGGCGGCGGTTGTACTTCACGATGCTGGGCGTGTGCGGCAACAACGGCGACTTGCCGATGCTGGAGAAACTGATCGTATCGGATTACGCCACGAAGCAGCCATTCGTGGAGCAGATGGTACGGACGGGGCTATCGATGGGTGGGCCGATCGGGCTGCCGGCGTGGGTAGAATTGGTGAAGCTGGACGAGCGGCGAAAGAAGCTGGGGCTCGACGCGCTGGTGGCGTGCTATCTCACGTTGCGCGGCGGCGACGGGCTGGATTTGATCGACAAGCAATTCCTGAAGAACCCGGCGACGGAATACACCTACATTTACTCGACGGTGATGGCGCTGCGGTTTCACGGCGACGAAGCGACGAGCATCGTGCCGCGGGAGCGATTGCTCGCGTCGATGCGACTGCTGTTGGACAATCCCGATTTCGCCGACCAGGTGCCGATCGACTTGTCGCGGTGGGGCGATTGGTCGGTGCTCGATCGGCTGGTCGAAATGTACAAGGCGTCGGACAAGAACGGCTACATTCGGCAGCCGGTGGTGAGCTATCTCACCGTGGCGAGCGAGGAGCCGGGCGACGTGGGCACGCGGGCGACGGCGGCGCTGGCGGAGCTCGAGAAGCTCGACCCGGAGGGCGTGAAGCAGGCGCGGAGCCTGGCGGCGTTCGGGTCGTTGGCGCGGGCGCGGGCCGGCAGTCCGGCGGGCGCGGCGAATGGGGCGGCGCCGAGTTTGGCAGAGGCCGGTGCGACCGATGCGACGCAAGGGCTCGGAGCGTCGGCGGCCGATGTGGCGGCGGAGAAGGAGGCGGCGCCGGGGGAGATACCGGATCCGGTGGAGTTTGAAGGGGAGGGCGCTAAGCCGCAAGCGGAGAGATTGGAAACGATTGAGGTGGTGCAACCGGCTGAGCCGTTTGGAGTACCGGCGCTTGCGGCAGAGGCGAATCGGCCGCTGGTGATTGGCGTGCCGTTGGCGGCGGCGGTGGTGCTGATGGGCGTGTATTGGGTTATTTTGCGGTTCGGCGCGGTGTAGACGCTAAGCCGCAAGCGACTGGTTGAGCTATGAGCACGAGCGCGACGCTGGATTACGAATCGGTCGGTGACGCGGATGAAGCGGTGCAGTACCGCGCGCTGCATAGCGGTGCGCTGATTGGACTCGTGTTGGGCGTGGCCTCGGTATTCACGGTGATCACGGCTGCCAGCTCGCTGGAGTACTGCCTGCTGGTGACGCCGATCCCGGCACTGGGAATTCTCGTTTCGGCGCGGGCCTTGGCGAGTATCCGGCGAAATAGCGAGCAGTACACGGGCCGGTGGCTGGCCCTCGTGGGGTTGACGCTGTCCCTGGTGTTTCTGGTGGCGGGCGTGAGCTACGGCGGCTACGTGTATGCGACGGAAGTGCGCGACGGGTACACGCGGATTTCATTCAACACGATGCGGCCGGACGAGATTCAAGTTCGCAACGGCCAATTGGTGCCGCCGGAAATTGCGGCGCTCGACGGCAAGCCCGTGTTCATCAAGGGCTACATTCGGCCCGATTCAATCACGGTATCGAAGGGGATCAACCGCTTTCTCCTGGTGCGAGATAACAACCAGTGCTGCTTCGGCAGCTTGTCCGACGTGAAGTACTTCGATCAGATGGACGTCACGATGATGGATTCAAAGACCGTCGACTATTCGGACGGCATCTTTCGCATGCACGGGATTCTGAACGTCGCGCCGGAAAATGCAATGCGCGGGCCGCAATACCCCGTGTTCACGTTGCGGGCGGAACACGCCGATTAGAGTGAACGAGGGGACACCATGCTCGGTTCACGACTTACTCATGCGCTCTTCGCTGCGGCCGCCTTGGCGGTGATGTGCGCCGGATGTGGGTCGGGGGCGGCAACGGCGACTACGGCGCCGCCGACGGCGAAGTCGCAAGCGGATGTCGGGGCCGAGTCGAGCGGCGTGATTGCGAAGAAACCCAAATTGTTGCCCGGGGCGAAGACGAAGGTGCTGGCGGCGGCGGGCGACAAGCCGTACGACAAGACGTTCGACGACATCCGGTTCGAGATGAAGCTGGAGGAGCCCTTTCGCCGCGAGATGTTGACAGGCCCGATCGAAGCGATGTTCGGCCAGCGGATTCGCATCCGCGGGTTTATCCTGCCCACCGCGCAGAAGAGCGGGCTGCGTGAGTTCGTGCTGGTGCGCGATAATCAGGAGTGCTGCTTTGGACCCGGCGCGGCGCTGTACGATTGCATCTTCGTCGAGATGCAATCCGGAAAGACGGCCGAGTACTCGATTCGGCCGGTGGCGGTGGAAGGCACGTTTGGACTCCAGGAGATCGTCGGGCCGGACGGGCGGCACCTGGCGATTTATCATTTGAACGGCGAGACGGCGCAGTAGCGGCTCGGGGTCTGTCCCCATTTTCGCGTCCGATGTCGGCCCTGGGAGTCGCGCCGACGAAAATGGGGACTGACCCCTTCGCGCCGCGTTTGATTTCCTCAGGTCGAGGGGGACAGTCCCATTTTTGCTGAGACAAAAATTGGGACAGTCCCCTTACTCGGTTTCTTCGCCGGTGAGGCCGAGTTTGGAGAGCCAGCGGCGTTTTGGAGCTCCAGGACTGGCGGGGGCGCCGTGGACGTCTTGCGAGTGGCGCTGCGATTCGAGTTCGCTCCGCAATTGCTCCAGCTCGGCTCGTTGACGGGCGATTTTCGCACGCTCGACCGACAGCTCCAGCTCGGCTGACCGCAGCTTGGCTTCCATTTCCTGCTCGATCTGCGCGATTTTGCCGCGATGCTGGGTGATTACGGCGTCGGAGTCGAGCAGCGTGTTGATTTCGACTTCGCGCTCGGCTTGGGCGGCGTTCGATTTGCTGTCGCCGGCGTCGGCCAGTTGGGCTTTGAGCTCGGCGATCACCTGGTCCTTTTCGGCGACGACCGCGTCGGTCATCTCGATCGTGCTTTCGATCGAGGCCCGCTCCTTCTGGACGTCCGCGTCGTCTTCGTCGTCGCCGTTACCGGCAAGGCTGGCCAACAACCGCCGCTTTTGGGATTCCCAGTCCATGCCGTCGCTATCGGCCCCAACGGCGGAATGCTGCTTGGCGCCGGCAACCTGTGCCTCGAGCTTGGCATTCTTGCTCTTCAAATCGCGCACGTCCTCGACGGCCAGCTCGAACCGCCGGCGAAGGTCGGCCAGCTCTTGATCGGCGTTTTCGTCTTCGCGAACGGTCGGAGCGTTTTCCAACTGCTCAATCCGGGCCGCCATGGCGTCGCGCTCGGCGCGAAGCGCGACGAGTTCGGCCGAGTCGGCCTTCTCGGTCGCGGGGCGGCGGGCCAGGTCTTGTTCCAACTCCGTCACCTTGGTGCGGAGCCGCTGCACGTCTTCGAGCGCCAACTCGAACTTCTGCCGCGCCTGGTCGAGCTGGGCGTCGAACTCGGCTCGCTCCTTGGCCCACTCGACATGTTCGCGCTCGTAGTTCGCCCGCTCGTCGAGCAGCTTTCGCTCGAGTTCGGCAAATTGCTTGCGCAGCTCTTCCTGATCGGTCCGCTGCCGGTCGGCGAGCGAGTGCCGCTCGGCGTCTGCCGTGCGGACCTCGGCTTCGAGCCTGGCGGCCGCCGCGGTGAGCTGGGTTCGCTCGCTGTCCCAGGCCGATCGATCGGCGTCCCACGATTTTCGCTCTGCCTCCAAAGCGGTGCGCTCGTCGTTCCAGGCGGCGAGCTGGGACTCGAACGTGGATCGTTCCGTCTCCCAAGCGGCCCGCTCGGCTTCGAATCTGGTCCGTTCCGCGCCGGCGACGGCGCGCTCCTTTTCCAGGGCCTCGCGCTCCGATTCCCAGGCCGCCCGCTCCAGTTTCATGGCGGCCCGGGCGTCTTCCAATTCCGTGGTGATCCGCTTGGCCTCGGCCTGTGCTTGTTCGGCTTCCTGGGTGTCGACGGTGTTGGTCGCCGCTTCGTCGGAGATGGCGGCGGCCACCGCATCGAGACGGGCCGTGATTTCGGCTTCCAGCTGGGCGGCTTGCTCCCGGCGGGCGGCGATCGCCGCCTGCGCGCGGTCTTGCAGTTCGCGCAGCGCAGTGGCCGATCGGGCCCCGAGCGGGTCGGCGGCAAGCGGTGGCGGGTTATGGTCGTCCATGCTGATCTCGATGACAATCGCCGCGGTCGCGCGAACGGACCACGGGCGAAATCGGCACGCCGGCAGGCCCCTGTGCGCACAGTCCACCGGCGGCAAATATCGCGGGATATTCCCAACGGTATATAGATTGCGGGGCCGGGTGGGTCAAAAGTCGGGCGACCGTGGAGGCCGATTCTGTCGGTCATGCGGCTTGTAAACCCGTGGGTTGGAGTTTTTGGACCGACCTAGTTCCGTGGTGCGGTTACAACTGGTCACGGAAGCGACCAGTCCTCCGGCGGCGTGGTGAGGAGACAAGCGGTCAGGTTGACGGCTGACCCATGTTGTTGACAACGTTTTCCGGCCGCCCGCCGGTGAGGCGCTTGCCGACTTGATGAGCGACGCGGCGTCGCAGTTCGGCGGCCGATTCCTCGGAGTAGAAGGCCGCGTGCGGCGTGACAATGACGCGCGGGTCGTTGTACGGCGGCTGGGAGAGGTCGCACGGTTCGCGTTCTTGCACGTCGAGTGCGGCGCCGGCAAGGGCGTTGTTTTTGAGCGCCGCGGCCAGGGCCGCGTGATCGACCAGTCCGCCACGGGACGTGTTGATCAGAAACGCGGTGGGCTTCATCCGCGCGAGCTGTGGGGCGGCGAGGATGTGCCGCGTTTCCGGCCGGAGCGGCACGTGGAGGGAGACGAAGTCGCTCTCGGCCAGGAGATCGTCCAAATCGGTCCAGACGATGTGAGGGTGAGATTCGCGGCGGGAGCGGCTGGTGGCGAGAACTTTCAAGCCGATGGCCCGCGCTTTTTCCGCGACGCGGCGGCCGATCTGGCCCAGGCCGACGACGCCCAGCGTCTGGCCCTCGACTCGCCGCAGCGGGAAGCCGGCCGCGAGATCGTATTTGTTGGCGAGGGCGTTGGCGTGGTAGATGCCGATCTTGCGCGCCAGGGCAAGCAGCAGAGCGAGCGTGTGCTCGGCCACTTCGATCAGGCAATAATCGGGCACGTTGGTGACGGGGATGCCGCGGGCCGTGGCGTGCGCGACGTCGATGTTATCGAGGCCGATGCCGAGGCGGGCGATGATGCGGCAATTGGGGGCGGCGTCGATCAGCTCGGCCGGCACGTCGGACCAATTGGTCATGATGGCGTCGACATCGGCCGCCAGTCGCAGGAGCGTTTCGCCTTGGTAATCGGGCGCGACGACCAACTCGGCAAGGTACTGGGCGAGGATCGTGCGCTCGATATTGAGATCGGGCCAGGCGTAGTCGGTTAATAGCACTTTGTACTTGGGCATCGCTTCAAGATCCAATTATTCACCACAGAGGACGCAGAGTGCACAGAGAAATCGAGCGGAGGCAGAGTCAGGTTCCAAATGCCAATTGGCTCCGTCGAAATCTTGTCATTCCGTCTTCTCTCTCTGTGTCCTCTGTGCACTCTGTGGTGACATACTTTCTAACTCGTCGGCGAAGTTGCGGGCGATTACTGCGCGGCAGAGGCTGAGTTTGGGAGTGAGCTCACCGCGCTCGATCGAAAAGGGACGGTCGAGGATGGTGAAGCCTCGAACCTGTTCTTCGTGGGCGGCGGTAGCGAGGCAGCGGGTGATTTCTTGGGCACAGGTTTCTCGCGCTAAGCCGCGAGCGGCTGGGACGATGAGGGCGACTAGTGCGCTCTGGCCGTCGCCGAAGACGGCGGCCTGATCGATGAGGGGCGAGGCGGTGAGCAGGCTTTCGACGCGAGTCGGCAGGACTTTTTTTCCGGTCGAGAGGACAATGAGCTCTTTTTTTCGGCCGCGGATGAAAAGGTGGCCGTCGGCGTCCAGCTCGCCCAGGTCGCCCGTGTGGAGCCAGCCGTCGCGGAGCATTTCGGCTGTGGCGGATTCATCGTTCGAATAGCCGAGCATGATGCTTGGGCCACGGGCGAGGATTTCGCCGTCGTCGGCGATGCAGACTTCGACATTCGCGAGCGGCGGGCCGACGGAGCCGAAGCGGTGGCGCCCTGGCGTAGAAAGCGCAATCACGGGCGAAGCTTCGGTCAGTCCGTAACCGGCGAGGATCGGTAGACCGTGCTGCGCGAACCACTGTTCGACGTCGGGAGCGAGCGGAGCGCCGCCGCAGGAGAGCCACCCCACTCGGCCGCCGAAGAATTCACGGAGAGCGGCTGACTTGTCCGCCGACTCGCGTTCGCGCACTTTGTCGGCGATGCGCTGATAAACGTAGGGCACGGCGCTGAGCGCGGTCGGGCGAGCAAGCTGGCAATCGCGGGCGAGTGTCTCACGATTTTCGCCGAGCACCAGCCGCGAGCCGCGGTAGACCCAGGTGTAAAGATCGCACATGCGGGCGTAGATGTGGCTGAGCGGGAGGATGCAGAGCCGCGTCTGATGGGGCCCGCCGCCGAAGGCATCGGCGACGGCGGCGGCGTTGGCGGCCAGGTTCGCGTGGCTGAGCATGACGCCGCGTGGTCGGCCGGTGGTGCCGGAAGTGTAGAGGATGGTGGCGAGTTGGCGAGAGGTCGGAGGTCGGAGGTCGGAGGTCGGAACGCCGGCAAGCCGTTGGCTCGCGGCGATGTTCATGCTTTCGTCGTGGCGCCAAATGGAAATGCACTTGTCGAGTCGGTCTGCGAACCTCGCTGCGAGTTCCTCATTGGATGCGAAGACCAGGCGTGCGTCGCAGTCGGTGATTTGGGTGGCGATTTGTTCGCCGGAGAGCGTGACGTGAATCGGCACGTGGACCGCGCCGGCCAGATGGAGCGCCAGGTCGGTGATGATCCATTCGTAGCGGTTCTCGGAGACGTGGGCGACGCGGTCGCCCGGTTCGACGCCTGCCGCTTGAATTGCCGCCGCGAGTTGGGCCGCATCATCGGCCACTTCACGCCAGGTGCGCCACTGCAATTTGCCGTTGCGAATGAAGCCGAGCGCGGGTTCGTCGCTTCGCACAGCGACAGTGCGAGCAAGAAATGCAGTGATTGTTTGGGCCGGCGCGGCGTACATCATGCCGCTATGATCGGAGAACTGGGCTGGGAACGCAATGATGACCGAAGCCGCGGCCGACTAGAAAATATCGATCATGTGCTCGCCGCCATGTTCCGGATTGCCGATCAGGCGCTGGTGGATCGGATCGACGACGAAGTCGAGTCCTTCCAGGGGAATCTGGCCGATGAGCACCGGGCAGTCGTCTGGGATTTCGGCGATGTCGCACGTAAATTCGCGGCCTTGCACCGTTAAACGCACGCCGGAAAAAACAGTCGTTTCGACGATGCCGGCAACGGTTCTCACAGTTCGCTTGCGGAACGGCTTCAATCCCAGTTGAGCGACCAGTCGCTTCGGTACCGACAGCATCATCGCACCCGTATCGACAAGCGCGTCTCGCACCTCAACACGGCGAACGTCCTCAGCCGTGATTGTGCCGGATTCAGCCTTGTACAAATCTTCGAGATTCTCGATGACGGCTGGTACAACCACTTTGCCCATCGTCACGATCTCCATGGTACGTTCTCCTATGCGGTCGAGCCGAGACTGTTCAACTCATTCTAAGCCGCCGCAAGCGATTAAGCCACCAGCATGCGATTGTGCAGAATGTCAAAACACGCGCTGCAGTGTCAGTTCGGCGAGGGCAACGGGATAGGTGAGGCCGAAGTTGGTGAGAACCTCGGGGTGAACTTCGCCGAGGATGCCGATCTCGCGACCGTCGACGGAGAATGTTGCGGCGCGGCCTTGGATGAACGTGCGGTGGTCGATCGCAGTGTATTCGGCCTTCCAGCCCAGTTCGCGGAGGAGGGCGTCGGTGATGCTGCGGGCGGTGGCGTAGCCGCTTTCCTCGCCGATTTCGACGAGGGCCAGGCGGCGATATTCGGCGGCGCCGGTTTCGGCCTTGTCGTCGAGCTCGACCGTGTTGTCGATTTCGAAGAGTCGCTGCGGCATCGGCCGGCGGCGGTTTTCGCGCAAGGCTTCGAACAGGCCGCCCATGAGGTGTGTGCGGACGACGTTGTAGGCCTTGAGTTTCGGGTTCGCGACCTGCGGGTAGCGATCCGGGGCGGGAACGCGGAGCCGTTCGAATTGGTGCTCTTCAGTGGTGAGCGGGAGGCTCATAATTTCGCTGTAGCCGAGGCCGATGAGGATTTGCCGGACGCGGTCGCTGAGCGTTTCCTCGGGCCGCGGTGTGCCGACGGTCATCGAGCGCACGAGCCGCGGCTCGATGTTGGCGTAGCCGTAGCCGATCGCCACGTCTTCGAACAGGTCGACCATGTGGCGGATGTCGGTGCGGTAGGCGGGAAAGAGCACGGAGCAGGGAGCAGGGAGCGTGGAGTCGGATGCTTTCTTACTCCCTGCTCCCCGCCCGCCGCTCCCCGCCTTTTCCACGTCGAAGCGCATTTTGCGGAGGGCGGCGGCGAGTGATTCTTCGTCGAGCGGGAGACCGAGCCAGCGCTTGGCTTCGGCGACGTCGATCTCCTTCGAGCGCGGGGCGAGATCGGGTGTGGTGCGTTTCTTGCCGTCGGCGTCGATGATTGTTACCGATTCGACTGCGCCGCCGATTTCGCAGAGCGAACAAACCAGCGTGTCGAGCGATTTGGTGACCGCCGCCTGGCTGATGCCAGTGACGTCGATGAAGACGCGGGTGGTGCCCTTCTTGAGCTTCGTCTCGTCGCTATTGATGATGGGCGGCATCGAGAGGATTTGCTTTTTCGAGTCTTCCAGCACTGGGTAGCGCTTGTGGTCGGCGAGCAGCTCGGCGTAAGCGACGCCCTTGGGGTGTGACTCGAGGATTTGCCGGCCGGACATCTTTTTGCCCGGCATGCCGAGGGGGACGAACGGCTCTTTGTCGGGATCGATCGTGCGGTAGTTGATGGGGCCGGTGATTGTGGCCAGATCGTAGACGCCGATCGAGGCCAGCTTTCGATCGCGGCCGACGCCCCAGTGCAGGTTTTCCTGCAGCTTCATGATGGCGATGAGGCTTGTTTCGTCGACTGGCGGCAGAGTCATTACGGCGCAGGCGATGAACGGCCGGTGGCTCGATGGATCGGCGACGGATTTGTCGACTTTTACTTCGATGTTTGACGGTTTGGTACCATACTTCGGCAGGCCGCTTTCGATGCCGAGTGTGCCGCGGAGGGCACGGGCCAGGCCGCCGACGTCGAACAGGTCGGGCCGGTCGGCCAGCAGGTCGAGCCGCATCACTTGAACTTTGCCGGCCGGCTTGAAGGCGCTATCGGATTCGAAGCCACACAGGCCGCAAGCTTTGACTTCGTCCTGGCCGAGCGGGTGCTCGACCAGCGAGCCGCATTGGGGGCAGCGGCTGCGCTGGATGTCGACGACGTCCTCCACGTCGCAGCCGATTTGTTCGAGCGAATCGCGGAGCGTCTCGGTGGGGTATTCTTTGCCCAAGAGGCGATTGAGCCACGCAAGGTCGATATTGACTATGGGCATGGGGTGGCTCCATATTCGGGTGGCACGCCCAGAGCTTCCAGCGATGGGCGTGGTCCGTTCGCTAGCCACGTCCTTCGCTTAGGCTCATGGCGTGCCACACATTGGATGACGGCTATTGGCATAGTGGCACCTTTTCGAGGTCGTTGAGATTGGTGCCGTACAATTCGCGGATGTCGGAGAGGCCGAAGCGGAGCATGGCGAGCCGCTCGATGCCGAGGCCCCAGGCGAGCACGGGGTAGCGGCAGCCGAGGGGCAATGTCACTTCGGGGCGGAAAATGCCGGCGCCGCCCATCTCGAGCCACTTGCCGCGCGATTCCATGTACACGACCACGTCGACGCTCGGCTCGGTGTACGGGTAGAAGGCCGGTTTGAATTTCACGCGGCCGAAGCCCATTTTTGAATAGAACTCCTGCAGCGTGCCCATGAGCGAGGCGAGGTTGGCCTCCTCGTCGATGATGATGCCGTCGACCTGATGGAACACGGGCAGGTGCTTGAAGCTGATCGTTTCGTTGCGGTAGGTCCAGCCGACGCAGAAGAATTTGCCCGGCGGATTCGGGTTGGCGGCCAGTGCGCGGATGGTGGCGGCGGTGGTGTGCGTGCGGAGCACGACCTGTTTCGAACGGTCGGGGCTCCATTTGTAGCCCCAGCCTTCGCTGCCGGTTTCCCAGCCGTCTTCGTGCGTGCAGCGGACGTTTTGGACGATTTCGGATATCGGATTTCGGATTTCGGATTCCGAGCCATCAATCCGCAATCCGCAATCCGCAATCCGCAATTGGTCTCTGGTTTCGCCCGGAAGCGGCACCACAGCCGGGTGGAGCATGTAGAACGTGTCCTGCATGTCGCGGGCTGGGTGGTCCTGCGGCTGGAACAGAGCGTCGAAGTTCCAGAAGGCCGACTCGATCATCGGCGAGACGACTTCGGCGAAACCCATCTCCAGAAACGCGCGGCGGGTCTGCTCGATGATCTTGCGGAGCGGGTGGATCTTGGCGGGGTAGACGTCGCGGGCCGCGAGCTTGATGTCGTATGGGCGAAGCTTGATCTCACGCCAGGCGCCGGATTCGAGGTCGGCGGGGGTGAGGGTGTTGCGCTCTTTGACGACGCGTATTTGCGCGGAGAATGCATGCGTGCCAGTGGGCGTCAATGAAAGAATCCGCTCGGTGCGTTTCTTGAGTTTTGCAATCTCAGGACGTTTGCTGAGCAACGTATATGCGCGTTGCTTTTCTTCATCACTAAGATGTCCAGCGGGGAGTGTGCCTAACGAGATATTCGTTTGAAGCTCGTATAGCAATTTGATATCAACATCTGGATACTCTTTTCCTAGGCAATTTCTCCCCGCGTCGGTGAGCACCATTGCGACGCCATTAACCGACTTGGTCTTTTCAATCCATCCTCGTAAAGATCCCCACTTAATAACTTCATTTGGAGCGATCTTTTTTGAATTTGCCCATGCAACAAACTCTTGCATTGGAAGAGATCCGCCGACATCCTTAAGATGGAACGCAGCATCGTATTCAGGGAAGTTCTGTACGTAATCTGGCACTAGATTCGGATTCTTAACGAACTCCTCGCGTTCGCACTCTTCGATCTTGAAATAGCCGTCCTTGGCAGCTTCGGTGGCTGCGGCGGAAACCTGAGCCTGATCGAGTTTTGCGAGTTGCGCGACTTCACTTAGCTCAATCGGCCCGCGCTCCTTCACCGTTTGCCAAACGGCGTAGGCGGCTTCGTTGAGGAGGATTTCGTCGGGCATGGCGGCGCAGTGTGTCGCCCCTTCGGGGCTGCGAAACTGTGTTGGTGGGTGCGTTGGTCTCCAGGGGCTTACGCCGCCTGGCTATTTACTTGCGCTGCTTCGCGGCTGGATTTTTTGCGAGCGGCTCAGCTTGGTTGGCAATGGATGTTTTGGGAGTCAGTTTTATGACATGGGGATACATTTTCCACGCAGACCAAAGTGGGTTTTTGGCCGGAACGTGACCCCTTCGAAGGGGACTGGTCGAATTGGGGTGTCGCCGCGCCCTGTGGCGGCGTTTTTCCGAGCCGCGAGCGCACCGGGAACGCTTCCGCGATGCGACACGGCCAGAAAGCACCAGTTCGAATTGTGTGCGAGTGTAGTGGAAAGAACGCCATGTTGCAGCAACTATTTTTGGCCACCTCAACGATTTGTGAGGAGCCACGGGGGGCGTCGGCGAGCCGTGATTTTGCAGAGTTGGCGGCCGCGCAGCCGCCGATAATCTACCATTGACGGGCAGCGCGGGCGACGGCGGTCGGAGATTGTCGAGGACTGTCGCCCCTGTGGGGCTTTGGGGATTTGCGCGACCGGAACCGGGGGCTTACGCCCTTAGGTTTAGCCAACTTTTTTCCTTCGTCGCTCTGCTCTCGCGCCGGCGGCGAGTAATTGTAGGGCAGTCCAGCCTCGCCACAGTACTAACCAACCGGGAGGCTTGTCGGATTTTCGGTTTTGGT
>JBIOWO010000140.1:0-26051 GCA_044868555.1 Lacipirellulaceae bacterium
GACGATCGCCACGCCGGCGACCGCCAGCCACGCCCTGCCTGTGAAACGGTTCATCTTCACGATCCTTTCTATTACGAACGCTGAAATGAGAAATCGGCCGCAGCGGAACGCCACAGCGGGGCGGCCGCTCCGGTACCTGGGAAAGCTCGTACGACGATTCGTCGGATGGGGCCTGCTCCACTCGCCCCGTTTGGTCGAGCAGAAAGTCCCAGCCGGCGGCGGATCTCACTCCCAATTCGGCCGTCTTGCCCCCGGCCGGGTCCCCACAGCAATGTACAGCATCCGCCTGAAGATTAAACCCACCGGCGGTCGGAGTGTTTCGGAAAATGGGGCCGTTTTTGGCGAACCAGGGCAAAAACCGGCCATTCGGGCGGCCGCCCTACTGGGGCTGGCGCGGGCGACGGCTTTTCTAAGGTCCCGGCAATTGGCTGGGGCGGGCGGCTGGTGCAACTCCTCAATGATTACGCCGCTGCTCTGGGGAGTTGCCCCAGCCACCCTGCCGATTTCGGACCATTTGCACCGATCGTGCGCGTTGTACCGCGGCCCGTTTTGGCCGCGGTGTTTCCTTTTCGCAACATTCGTTGACGCTTCAAAGTGCCCAATCACCATGAACTTCTCAACTTGGTTCCACAGCAAGAAGAGGCACGTTCATGAGTCGCTCGAATTGGTTCTCGTCGCGCCGCTCGCCGTCATCTCGTCGTACCGCAACTCGTCGCCGCAAGCCGTCGCAAATCTCTCGGCGGCGGACATCGGAGCGGCTGCAACTGGAAACGCTCGAAGAGCGCCGCGTGCTGGCTGCAACCGTGACTACCGACCTGCCCGACTATGCGCCCGGCGAAACGGCGCACATCCTGGCCAGTGAGTTCGCGGTCGGTGAGACGGTCGCGTTCCAGGTGCTGCACACCGACGGCGTTCCGAACACCGGCGGCGGGCACGAGCCGTGGCAGGTGACCGACGGCGTGATGGGCGACTTCGACGGCAACGGCACAATGGACGGCGACCTGGATGGCGTCGCCGACGGCAACATCCACACCACGTGGTACGTCAATCCCGACGATTCGGCCGACTCGCAGTTTGAGCTCACGGCGACCGGCGTAACGTCCGGCCTCTCGGCCAGCCATACGTTCACCGACAGTGTGACCTTCTCCGGCAGCGGCACGGTGAATTCTTCGTCGTCGAGCCGCACGAGCGCTACGTTCTCGCATACGGTGGGCGCCGGGACCGATCGACTGCTGCTGGTCACAGTGTTGACCCAGGGCGGTGAGGATGTGTCGTCGATTACCTATGGCGGGGTGGCGTTGACGCAGGCCGTCGAGCGTGACTTCGGTGATGACGAAGGCACGGCGGTAGAAATCTGGTACCTGAAGAACGCCACTGTCGGCACAGCGAACATCGTTGTTAGCTTTGCCAGCAGCGTCGATCCATCGTATATCCGCGCCGACAACCTCACCGGTGTCGATCAGACCACTCCCATCGGCGCGACGGCGAGCAACATTGGCGATGACGACGACATTGCCGTCAACATCACCACGACGACGACGAACTCGCTGATTTTCGGCGCCGTGGCCATGCACGGCGGCGATACCGACCCGTTTTCGACGGGTTCCGGCCTCACTGAGCGATTCGACTCCGCGACCGGTTCGAGCGGCGACAACGATATCGGCGTTTGGGGTGCCTTTCGTACGACGACGACCACGGGATCTTACTCCGTGACAGCGGAAGCCGACAAAAGCGACGACTGGACGATCGCGGTGGTTGAGATCCGCATGACACAGGCCGTAGCCGAGGCACCGGCGATCAACGTCGTCAAGCGCGTCAACGGCAACGACGCCAACACCGCCGAAACCGGGCCGACATTGGCGGTGGGCGGCACGGCGACGTTCTCGTATACGGTGACCAACACCGGCAATGTTGCGCTCTCGAACGTGACGGTTGTCGACGACAACGGCACGCCTGGAAACCCGGGCGACAATTTCAGCCCGACGTTCAGCGGCGGCGATGCGAATAGCAACAACCAGCTCGATCTCACCGAGACGTGGACGTACTCTGCCACGCGGACGGTCGTCGCCAATCAATACACGAACATCGCCACGGCGTCCGGCAAATCGCCGGCCAACGTGACGGTCACCGACACCGATCCGGCCAACTATTTCGGGTCGGCACCGGCGCTCAATATCGAGACGTCGGTCAGCGGCCAGGATGCCGACTTCACGACCGGGCCGCTGCTCACCGCAGGCGGCACCACGACATTTACCTATGTGGTCACGAACACGGGCAATATTGCCGTCGGCAGCATCTCAGTCGTCGACAACAACGGCACGCCCGCCAATGCGGCCGACGACTTCAACGCGACGTACCAGAGCGGCGATATCAACAGCAACGGCCTGCTCGAGCTTGCCGAAACGTGGACCTACACCGCCAACCGTGCCGTGATCATCGGTCAGTTCTCGAACATCAGTCGCGTCAATGGCTCGGTGTCCGCCACCGGCCAGACGGCGAGCGACACCGACCCAACGAACTACTTCGGTCGCACCAATCCCACGGTGTCGACGCTGTCGATCACCAGCCCGATCGACGAAAACAGCGCGGCCACGCTCAGCGGGACGTACGCACACGACGGGCTGTTCAGCTCGCATTCTCTCGACATCGACTGGAATGGAGACGGCACCTACGACGAGACCGTGACGGTTTCTGGTGGCTCATTCTCCGTGGATCACACGTATCTGGACGACTCTCCAACCGCAACGTCGAGCGACACGAACGGCGTGGGAGTGCGACTGCGTGACGCTGGCGGCGGCTCCGACATCGATAGCGTCAATGTCACCGTGAAAAATGTCGCTCCGGTGATTCGGACCCTTTCAATTACCAGCCCGATCAATGAGGCCGGCTCGGCCACGTTGAGCGGCACGTACAGTGACGTCGGCACGCTCGACACTCACAAGCTGGATATCGACTGGAACGGCGACGGCACGTTCGACCAGACCATCGACGTCAGCGGCGGCAGCTTCTCCGTCGGCCGTCAGTACGATGACGATGATCCCACCGGAACGGCCAGCGACGCTTTCAACGTCAACGTCCGATTGCGCGACGACGACACCGGCTCAGATACCGACAGCGTGAGCTTGACGGTGAGCAACCTGGCGCCGGAGATTCAATCACTAAGTGTAGGTGGCCCGATCAGCGAAAACGAGTCGGCCACGCTCAGCGGAACGTACACCGACGTCGGCACGCTCGACACCCACGAGTTGGACATCGACTGGAACGGCGACGGCGCCTACGACCAGACGATCACCGTCATCGGCGGCATTTTTTCCATCGGCCACCAATACGACGACGATAATCCGACGGGCACGCAAAGCGACACATTTAGCGTCAACGTCCGGCTGCGGGATGACGACACCGGCTCCGATACCGGCAGCGCGAAACTGACCGTAAACAACGTTGTGCCGGATATTCACACGCTCTCAATCGCCTCGCCGATCTTCGTGAACGACACCGCGACACTAAGCGGCACGTACAGCGACGTCGGCCCGCTCGATACGCACTTGCTCGATATCGACTGGGACGGCAACGGCAGCTACGACGAAACCGTTGCGGTTGCCGGGGGCAGCTTCGCGGTCAGCCACACATTCACGTCGCCAGGCAACTTCGGCGTGAACACGCGGCTCCGAGACGATGACAATGGCAGCTACACCGGCAGCCTTGACCTCGTCGTGCGGAGCCGGCCGATCATCGTCCTCGCCCCGGACAAGGGCAATTCTGCGAAGCCGATCGTGAAAGTCGTCAATCCGGAGACCGGCAAGATCGTTTCCCAGTTCTACGCCTACGAGGGCAAGTTCCTGGGCGGCGTGCAAGTGGCCACGGGCGACATGACGGGCGACGGCATCGATGAGATCATCGTCGCGCCGGGCCAGGGCCGCGTCGGCGAGGTACGTGTGTTCACGCAACAGGGCGTCGAGCTGACCCAGTTCCGCGTGCAGCCCTACGGCGGCAAGTACACTGGCGGTATCGAAGTGGCAGTGGGCGACGTGGACGGCGACGGCGACAACGACATCGTCACCGCCACGAAGTACGGCCGGCCCGACATCCGCGTGTTCTACAACAACTACGATAGTGGTCAACCGTGGGCCGATGCGATCGCCGACTGGCCTAACGAGCAGTTCTATGCCTTTGCCGGCAATTTCAAAGGCGGGGCCGATGTGATCGTGGCCGACATGGGCACGTTCTACGACGGCTACACGCTCGATGCGTACACGCCGGACGGCAGGGCGGAGATCATCGTTGCGAACGGCCCCGGCATGGTGTCGACGATTCACGTGGTCGATGTGTCGCACGGGCCGAAAACTGTTGACACGATCCTGCCCTTCCACAGCAAGTTCAAGGGCGGCATCACGCTGAGTGCGGCCCGCGTGAACGGCGACTTGATTCCAGACTTGATCGTGGCCGCGGGCAACGGCGGCGGTTCGGCCGTGGAAATCTGGGACGGCCTCACCAACGATTGGGACGCGCGGCTGGCTGCGTTCAACGCGTTCGGCGATCAGTCAACAAAGAACGCCCCGGTTCACGCGACCACGATCGACAAGAACGGCGACGGCATCGTCGATATCCTGGCCGTGGTGCAAGGCACCAACGGCAAGAGCAACCAGATTCGCTACTTCGACACTTACGGATCGCTCGAGGAAATCCAGCACGGCTTCACCGGGCCGTGGAACATCGCCAGCCTCGAGAATGTCGACCCGTCGCTGCCGCTCGACAGCAAGTACGACGTGGCGGCGAAAGACGATGTTTACACGCTGATTGGCACGACAACCACTGCAAAGAAAAAGAAGAAGTAGTAGTCGCGTTACCAGCGTGCTTCCAGGCCGAAGTTGACGCCGTGCAGGAATACGCCGTCGCCCGAAGCCAGGCCGGTGCCGCTGCCGGTCACGTTGGTGAAGTCAAGCTGCTCGGGCGCGAGCGCCACGCCCTCGATCCAGATCAGGTTGTAACCAGCGCGAAGGCCCCAGGTATGGTTCAACTGATAGATGCCGGTGAAATTCAAGTCGCCGACGAAGGCCACGTCGCTGTCGCTGCCTCCGCGGGCCGAGCGGAACTCGAAGTCGGGAAAGTCGATGATCGGAGCCTGGTGCTGTTGCATGTCGTTGCCGTAGATGCCCGCCTTGGCGGTCGACTCCCATGACCAGCAGCCGGTGCAGCGACGGACGCGGGCGCCAAGCTGGGCGCCGTACAGGTCGTTGCTGGTCCGCACCGCGTAGCGAGTCGTGCTCTCGGCCGAATCGAACGCCGTGATGGCGATCCGCTCGCTCAAATCGAGGTAGCGAAAGCCGGCCAGCCATTCCAGCGTACGACCGCATCCGGCACAGCAGTGGACGAAGTTTACTTCCGCGCTGTGCAGGTCGGACGCGTAACGGACACCCACGTCGTCGGCCGCGAAGAAGTTGTTTACTTGTAGCCCCAAATCTCCGGGCAGTGTCAGGTCGTCTGCCGACTCGACGCCGGCCGTGGCCGAGTTTTCGAAGTAGCCCAGGTAACCGAGCTCGACGCCCCAGCAACCGCACAACCGGTGGCCGTATCCCACGCGCAGGCCGCCGGACCAATCAAAGTCCAGGTCGCCCACCGTGAGCAGCACTTCATCCGTGTTCAGGTCCAAAACGAGCGCACGATTGGCCGAATCGTTGTCGCGCGTGAGGATCAGCCCTTCAGCCCAGGCGTAACCGCAGGGACACCCGTTTCCGCATCCGCAGCAGCCGATTGTACAAGTTGTCATGGATGGCTGGCAGCAGGCCGAGTCGCAGGCGTCATCGCAATCAATGCCATCCTGATTCGTGCCGGCGTCGGCATCCAGGAGCGGGGCCGCCGATTGCTCGGCCGCCGCTGCGAGCAACGTAGTATGCGAACAAAGCGCAACGGCGAACGCAGCGACTGGGATCAAGGCCCAGCATAGGCTTCTGCAAAGCCTGGCCCTTCGAGCTGCTGATCGTATCGACATGGGGGACCTGAGTTCGACCGGCGCAGACCGTCGTCGAGGAACTGGCCGGGAGTTCCGACGAAGACAGTCTTTCTGAATTCTCGACGTGCGCGGTGCTCGGGATTTACCGATACCCCTGGTGGATGCAAGCATTGCCCGGAACGACATTGGCCGACCGCTACTGCCGGCAAGGTTTCGCCAGGCAGCACGGGTCGGAGAATTGAAATGGATTTCCGAGCCTCGCTCTCTGACCATGCTGGATGTGAGGGTCTGGGACCAGTCCGGCACGCCATTGCCGTAGAAAGTGCTGGTTTCGGCGCGGTATAATTGGGATAGGTCGCCGAGCTTCGCGCCGCTGTGTGTCCGAAGATCCTTTGCCGAGCAGCAACGATGGCCGATTCGTCGGATTATCTTGAACCGGGCGCGAGGAGCCCCAGCCACGCGGAATTCTTTTCGCCGGCCTATCTGGAACGGCGGCGGCGCGCGATGGAGCATGCGAATTCTCCCGCCGACTTGGACAAGTTCGATCCCAAACTACCCTCCGGCCACGCCTACGCGATTCGCACCAGCACGCGGCTCACCAGCGACTTCCGACGCCAGCACCGAAAGGGCGCCATGGACATTACTCCCCAAGACGTGATCGACGCCTTGAACGCGGCGGGAGTCAAGAACTGGGTGCTGATGGGACTGCACGGCTACGTGGGCTATATGCCCGATCCACGTGCCACGCAGGACGTCGACGTGATGGTGCCGTACAGCGCCCGCGCGCGGGCGTCGAAGGCGATTGCATCTCGCTGGCCAGATCTGCAGATGCGCGAACTGTCGCAGGTGACGCGGTTTCTCGATCCGAATGATCTGGATAGCCAAGGTCAGCCAAAGCCGGTAATCGACTTGATGCATCCCTGGTCACCGTTTCAGGAGCTGATTCTCAAAGAATACGTTTTGGTCGATGCCAAAACCGGACATCGGTTGCCGACGCTGGAAGCGGCACTGGTTTCAAAATATGCTGCGATCGTTTCGCCGCATCGCGATCGAGAGAAAAAGGAATATGACGCGGGCGATTTTCGCCGGCTTGTTAAGGCCAACCACAATCTTATCCGGGCAGAGGACTTGCGCCGGCTGGCGGGGCTCGTTTGGGAAGGCGGCGCGGCGGAGATCGAGCGGTTCGTTGAAATCGCCCTATCGGACGAGCCGTTCCCAATCTGAAGTGAACCTGGATCCGTCCGCCGGCAGGCCTCACATCGCGCCGGACGGGTCGCGGAAGCGATAGCCCACGCCGCGGACCGTTTCCACGAGAATGGCGTGGGGGCCCAATTTCTGCCGAAGGGCGCGGATGTGGACGTCGATCGTCCGCTCCAGCACGAGCGAATCGCCCCCCAACGCCGAATCGATCAACTCGGAGCGAGAAAAGACCCGGCCGGGCTGGCGGATGAGAGCTTCCAGGAGGCCAAATTCGCTGGGTGTCAGGTCGACGAGCTTCTCATCCACCGTCACACGGTGCCGGTCACGGTCGATCATTACGCCCTGGCTTACCAACACGCTGCTGTCGTTGGTGCTACCTTCACGACGGCGCAACAGCGCGCGAATCCGCTCCAGCAGCACCTTCACGCTGAACGGCTTGCCGACGTAGTCATCGGTGCCCACCGAGAAGCCCACGACCTCGTCCGTTTCCTCGGTCTTGGCGGTCAGCATCAGCACGAGAATGTTGCGGGTCACCGGATCGGCCCGTAGCCGGCGGCAAATCTCCAGCCCGTCGACCATCGGCAACATGAGGTCGAGCACAATCAAGTCCGGCGAGCGCAGCTTGGCCTGCTGCAGGCCGTCCTGGCCGTCGTAGGCAACGGAAGTATGGTAGCCGTCCTGTCTCAAATTGTAATCCAGTACGTCCGCCAGCGAGCGGTCGTCCTCGACAATGAGAATCTGAGCTTTGGCCATGTTTCGTCCTGGCTGCGATTCTGCCCGGCTCGCAGCAGCGCCGTGGGTCATGGGCCTGTGGGAAGCGGTCGGTATTCGAGTCATCGTGGACATGGAGATATCCGTTGTATTGTGGTCCCGTGTGCCTGTTCCACTTACTGACCTACTCACTGACTCACCTACTCACCGACTCGGCACTGGTAAGCCAGATGGTGGGATTTATTTTTTTACGCACCTGAGCAGTGCCACTCCCGCACCGCATACTACCCCGAACACGCCACCGACAATCGAACCGATCACGAAACCTCTTAGGATGGCTACCGAAAGCGTTGGTGGTACGTATTTGTCGGCAAGCGGTCGATTTGTCTCCGATATGCTGGCCAAGAAAATAATCGCAAACAAGATTACTGCCACGGTGCCGGCTGTAACTACAAATCCTCGAAGCGCGTGGAGTGATTGGCTGCTTCTAACTGAGTTGCCCGCCGGATCATCTGCTTGTCTGTCCATACCCCAGCGACTCACATGGCCGGATACAAGTTGTCGAAATGATGCCGGGCAATTTCGCCTTCGACAAGGTAAATGACGTCCTCGGCAATGTTCGTTGCGCAATCGCCGATCCGCTCGACGTGCCGGCAGACGGAGAAAAAGTGGAGCGCCGCCTCGACGAGGTCCGATCGCGTCCGCATCGTCTCCAACAAGTCGTCGATGACCTGCCGGTTGAAGTCGTCCACTTCGTCGTCACGGCGGCACACCTCGCGGGCCTGTTCCACGTCCAAATCGACAAACGCGTCGAGCGCGTCGTGCACCATGTCCGAGGCCCGCACGAACATCCGTTCGAGCTTGGCCGGGATTTCGAACTCCGGATGCTCGGCGAGCGAGATCGTTCGCTCGGCGATATTCACCGTCAGATCGGCGATCCGCTCCAGCTCGGTGTTGATCTTGAGCACGGTCGCCGTGCGACGCAAATCGACGGCCACCGGCTGATGCAGCGCGAGAATTTTCAGGCACTCTTCCTCGATCTTCACTTCCCGCACATTGATCTCGAGCTCCTTGGCCGCCACCTCGTGGGCTAGATCGGCGCGGCGCTCCAACAAGGCCTGGCAGGCCTTCGAGATCATCTCCTCGACCCGCGACGACTGGTCGAGGATTTCGCGCTCCAAGGCCTCTAAATCACGTTCCAAATGCTTTGACATGTTGCGGTGAGTAGGTGAGTAAGTGAGTAAGTGAGCAGGTGAATTCTTTTCCACCTACTCACCCAATCACTTACTCACCTACTCACTCCTCCTATCCAAATCGCCCCGTAATGTAATCTTCGGTCTGCTTCCGGGTTGGGTTGGTGAACAGCTCGTTCGTGCTGCCCGCTTCGATCAGCTCGCCCTGATAGAAGAATGCGGTCTGGTCCGAAACGCGGGCCGCCTGTTGCATATTATGCGTCACGATGACGATCGTGTAATTGTCGCGGAGCTCGAAAATGAGGTCCTCGATGCGGGCCGTCGACGCCGGATCGAGCGCCGAGGCCGGCTCGTCCATCAACAGCACGTCCGGATTCGTAGCCAGCGCCCGGGCGATGCACAGCCGCTGCTGCTGGCCGCCGGAAAGTTGCAGCGCCGACTCGTCGAGGCGGTCCTTCACTTCGTCCCACAACGCGGCTCGCACGAGCGACTTCTCGACGATTTCGTAGAGCACTGCCTTGCCGCGAATGCCCGCCACACGCGGCCCGTAGGCGATGTTCTCGAAAACCGACTTCGGGAACGGATTCGACTTCTGGAACACCATGCCGACACGCTTGCGCAGCTCCACCACGTCGACCTTCGGGCCGGCGATGTCGCGGCCGTCGAGCAGGATTCGGCCTTCGACCCGTGTGCCGTCGATCATGTCGTTCATGCGGTTGATGCACCGCAGGAAGGTGCTCTTGCCGCAGCCCGACGGACCGATCAGCGCGGTCACGCAATGTTGTGGGATCGACAGCGACACGTCGCCCAGCGCCTGCTTCGCGCCGTAGTAGAAATTCAGGTGAGCAACCTCGACCTTCGGCGTGCGAAGCGCCATGTCGTCGGCCGTCCGCATCGGTCGGTCTCTGGCAAAGGATGGTGGCCGAACTGGCATAGTGGGTCGAACGATGGTTGTTTCTTGCATGACTTGGCACTCTTTGCATCGCCGGCAAAGCCCGGCTGTGCGAGACAACTCCTATCCTACCACCTGACACGCTTTCCGTAGCGATAACGCAAATACACGGCCGTGGCGTTCATCAGGATCAGCACGGTCAACAGCACGATAATCCCGGCCGCCGCCACGTGGTGAAACTCGGCCTGGGGCCGCTTAGCCCAATCGAAAATCTGCATCGGCAAAGCGCTAAATTCATCGGTAGGCGACACCGGGACGAACGTGATGTATGTTGCCGCACCGATGGCCACCAGCGGGGCCGCCTCGCCCAGCGCGCGGCTGACAGCCAGGATCACGCCCGTAAGGATGCCCGGCAAGGCCGCCGGCACCACCTGGTGCCAGACCGTCTGCCACCGCGTGGCGCCCAAGGCATACGAGGCGTGGCGGATCGTATTGGGCACGGCCCGCAGCGATTCCTGAGCCGCCAGGATCACGATCGGCAAGATCACCAGCGTCAGCGTCAGCGACCCGGCCAGGATGCTGCGGTTGAGCGCCAATGCGCGGACGAACAGTCCCAGGCCGAGGATGCCGTAAACGATCGATGGCACGCCGGCCAGGTTGGCGATGTTGAGCTGCACCAAATTTCGCCAGCGGCTGGCCCGCGCATATTCTTCCAAGTACACGGCGCAGCCCACGCCGATCGGCACCGAGAACAACGTGGTGAGCACGATCAGCCATACGCTGCTCACGAGCGCCGGCTTGATGCCGGCCTGATCCGGGAAGCGCGACGGATAGCTCGTCAGAAACGAAGCGGTCAGCCAGGGGATGCCCTGCCAGAAAACTTCCAACAGCAGCACCGCCAGAATCAACACGCAAGTTGCGGTGGCCGCCAGGCAGAGCACAGCAAACGCTTGCGACAGGCGAGCACGACGGCGACGATAGGCGGCGGATTCTTCGTGGCTCATTCGTATTTCTCCCGCACGCGCGAGACAAACCATTGGGCCAGAATGTTGAGGCACATCGTGGTGACGAATAGGGCCAATGCGACGGCAAAGATGGAACGATACTCGACCGTGCCGGCCGGCGTGTCGCCCTGGCTCACTTCCACGATGTAGGCCGTCATCGTCTGGATGCTTTCGAGCGGATTGAGCGTGAGATTGGGCCGGTTTCCGGCGGCCAGCGTCACGGCCATCGTCTCGCCGATGGCCCGAGACAGAGACAGCAGGAACGCGGCGACGATACCGGAAATGGCCGCCGGCACAACGACCTTCACCGTCACGTCCAGCTTGGTCGCGCCCAGGGCGTAGGCCGCCTCACGCAGCGACCGCGGCACCGATCGCAACACGTCTTCGCTCAGCGACACGATCATCGGCAGGATCATGAACCCGACGACGATGCTCGCGCTCAGCGCGCTGAACACGCCGGCCGAGGGAAACACGTCGCGAATCCACGGCGAGATAGTGACGACCGCAAAATACCCGAACACGACCGAGGGAATGCCGGCCAGCACCTCCAGGATCGGCTTCACCACTTCGCGGACCTGGTTGGACGCGTATTCGCTCAGGTAGATCGCGCTTCCCAGGCCGATTGGCAGGGCGATCACCGCCGCCCCGGCGGTAACCAGCATCGTGCCGCACATCAGCGGCAGGATCCCAAACTTGCCTCCCAGCTTCGGCGACCATTCGGTGCCGGTCAGAAACTCCACCAGCGACACCTCGCGAAAGAACTGCGAAGCCTCGACCAACAACACCACCACGATGCCGATGGTCGTCGCCACGGACACCAAAGCGCACGTAAACAGGCCGACGAAAATCGCCTGCTCGATCCAGCGTCGTCGCTGCACGGCGCCGCTGGCGGCCGGCATTGGGCTATTGGCGACAGGATCAATCGCGGCGGCATTCACAGGCTATCCTCGATAAATTATACGCTTCGCCAACGATCGGCTCACAACTTGGGCGCCAGCGACGACAGTGCATCGGCCAGGTTTTGCTTGCTCTTGGCCAACACGTCGTCCGGCAGCGGCACGTAACCCACCACTTCCACCAAATTGCCGACGTGGGCCAGATAGAATTCGACAAACGACCGCACCTCCGGCCGCTCCAGCGACGACTTGCGAACGTAGATGAACAGCGGCCGCGACAACGGCTTGTACGTGTGATTGCGCACCGTTTCCTGCGACGGCGTCACGCACTTGCCGTCGCCCGGATCGATGCCGAGCGCCTTGAGCCGGTCCTGATTCTCCTCGTAGTAGGCCAATCCGAAATAACATAGTGCGTCGAGGTCGCCGGCCACTCCGGTCACCAAACTGTTGTCGTCTTCGCTCGGCGAATAATCGGCCCGGCTTTTGCCTGACTCGCCGACGATCGCCTCGGTGAAATAGTCGAACGTGCCCGAGTCAGTTCCCGGGCCGTACAGCTTGATGTCCCGCTCCGGCCAGGCGGGGTTCAAATCGCTCCATTTGTGCACCGCACTCTCCGGTTGCCAAAGCGCCTTGAGCTGCTCGACCGAGAGGCAGTCGCACCAATCGTTCTTGGAATTGACGACCACCGTCAGGCCGTCGAAGGCAATTTCCAGCTCGACGAATTCGATGCCGTTCGCCGCGCAGGCCTGCCGCTCGACTTCGTTGATCGGCCGCGACGCGTCGCAGATGTCGATCTCGCCGTGGCTCAGCTTCTTGAAACCACCGCCAGTGCCGGCCCGGCCGACCGTCACGCGGACTCCCGGCTGTTCCTTCTGGAACTCTTCGACCACCGCCTCGCTGACGCGCAAGACGGTGCTCGACCCGTCGACCTTGATCGACGACTTCGAGCAGCCGCCTGCTAGCACGACGGCGCAGATCGTCCCCCAGCCCAAAACTCGATGCACGTCCACCTCCTTGCACACAGCGGTTCAGATCGCCGCAAACCTAGCACGCCAACCTAAGCGGCTATTGTGAAGGTTGTGTGAAGAATATGTAAATTACCCGCATGGGGTGGCAAGCGAGTGGCTGTAAGTGCCAGTCAGGTAAGGGGTAACGCCCATAATGCCGCAATCGATGGTCGCGGATTGTGCGCCACCCCGTGAGTAATCGCCGCCAATTCAAATTGGCACACCACTTACGCGACCAACGGTCGCGGCTTCATGTTAGGCCAGGGGCAATTCGACGATGAAGGTGCTCCCTTTGCCGGGCTCGCTCGTGACACCGACCTTGCCGCCGAACGATTGCGCCAGGTGCTTCACGATCGAAAGGCCCAGGCCGGTGCCGCCCAGTTCGCGCGAGCGGGCTTTGTCGACGCGGTAGAATCGCTCGAACACCCGCTTCTGGTCCTCCGGCTTGATGCCGATGCCCGTGTCGTGGACGGAGATGGTGACGAATTGGGGCTGGGGACTCGGGGCTGGGGGCTGCGAACCGGTATTCACTTGCCCGCGCTGCGGGCTCTCGCTGTGCCAACTGACCGTCACGCTGCCGCCCTCGGGCGTGTATTTGATCGCGTTGTCGATTAAGTTGTCGAGCATCTCGCGGAGGCCCTCGCGATCGGACAGCACGCTGCACGGCGGCAAGTTCGGTTCGACCGCCAGATTGATCCGCTTGAACTCCGCCGCACGCCGGCGGTCTTCCAGGCATTGGTCCACCACGTCTCCCACGTTCACCGGCACGATCTCGAACGCCTGCTGCTCGGATTCAATTCGCGCCAGCATCAGCATGTCCAGAATGAGATGGTGCAGGCGGTCGGCCTGCTCTTCGATCCGCTCGAGAAACTTCTGGCTCGTTTCCGGATCGTTCATCGCCCCGTTGCGCAGCGTCTCGGAATAAGCTTTGATCGAGCTGAGCGGCGTTTTGAGCTCGTGCGACACGTTGGCGATGAAGTCGCGCCGCAGCGATTCGAGCCGGCGGAGCTCGGTCGTATCGTGCATCACCAGCACGACGCCCGGACACGGGTCGCCGGGCAGCGGCTGGACGTGGACGTTCACGTGCTGGATGTTGGATACGGGGCGACGCTCGACGAAGCCTGCCGAAGTCTGGATGTTGGATGTCGTTTCCAGGCGCTGTGGGCGGCCGGTCTCCAACGCGGTGATTACCGCCTCGTGTACGGCGTGATTGCGGACGACTTCCAACAGCGGCCGGCCTTCGGCAGCCGGCGGCTGGAAATCGAAGAGCCGGCCGGCCGCTTGATTGGCCAGCACGATCCGCTGCCGCCCGTCGACCGCGATCACGCCCTCGATCATCCCGCCCAGCACGGTCGATTGCCGATCGCTCGTTTGGCTGAGCTGCGCCATGCGGGCGCTGAACTCCTGGCTCATGCGATTGAACGTGCGGGCCAGCCGGCCCAGCTCGTCGCGATTCGCCACATACACCCGGTGCTGATAGTTGCCCGCGGCGATGGCTTCGGCGGCCGTGGTGAGCGATGAGAGCGGTTCGATGATGTGACTGACGGTCCAATACGACAGGGCCAGCACGGCCAGGCTCACCGCACCGACCAATCCCCACACCAACCGTTGCAACGCGGCGACCTGCGATTCGATGCTGGCCTCGGGCAACGACGACCGCACGACCCCGACCGGCTTTCCGTCGAGATCGACGCGCACCGCGAAGTAGCGATAGGGAACGCTGAACGACGTGCTGGTCCGCAAGGCGGACCCCTCGCCGCGCGCCCGGGCCATGGCAATCTCCGGCTTGTCGCGGTGGTTTTCCATTTGCACCGCGTCGGCCAGCGTGGCTTTTGTCGAATCGGCCAGCACCGTGCCGTCCATGGCCACCAGGGTAAACCGCAATCCCGTTTCCTTGCCAAATTCGGTGATGCGGCGCTGCAGAGCGTCGCTGGGCCCGGCGGCCGTTTCTTCGGCCAGCTCGCCGCGAATCAACAGCGCAGCGTCTCTCAAGCGGGTGTCGACTTCACGGTTGAGTCGATCGATCTGCCACCTTGCCAGGATGGCGCCCACGACGATCGCCGCCGCGATGTTCAGGCCAGCACAAACCAGCATCAGCTTCCAAAAAAGTCGCGACGACAACATATCGGGCCGGTCGATGGATAGAAAACGCGGGCACCTGGCGGGCCGCATCGCCCTCAAAGACTATCATGCCCACTCTGGCCGGACGAGTCGAACCGGAAGAACACAAGATGGATACATAGCCCGGCCATCCTGGCCGGAACGTGCGGAGCACCATGTGTTCGAGATAGATTGCGCAGCCTCGATCCGACCCAAAATGGGTCGGCTATTTGGACGCATCCGGCGGCGGCAGGCGAAGGGGCGGGGCAAATCCGGCCGTCTCGGCGTCGACGGCGCCTGGCGTTTCGTCGTAACGCGTCGGGCTGACGTCGGTCGTCGGATCGTGGGTCGCCGATCCGTCTTCCCCGCCGCTCGAAGGTGCAGGCAGGTCGCCCTCGCCGGGCGTGGCCGACGGCTGATTCGCCGGAGGCAGAATCGCCGGAGGCTGCGTGATGGGGCCCTGAATCGTGCCCGGCACTTGCAACGGCAGTGGTTCTTCCAGGATCGGCCCGGTGGTTTCGCCATGCAACGCGCCCGGCTGGCCCTGGTTTTGGGCGTACGGGCCGCGGCTGACGGACGGCGCTTTCGACGAGGCGTAATTCAGCGGCACGGGCCGGCTGCGGCTCGCTTCCCGCTCGGCCGCGTCGCTGTAGGCATCCTTGCACCACGGGCCTTCGGCCAGATATACGCCGTCGTATTCCAGCAGCGTGCCTTTCACGAAATGCACGTTCTTGATGGCCACCGCATACCGCGACTTGTTGAGGTTGTATTCCGTCTCGGCTTCCGCTCGGCGCCGCTGCGCTTCGAGCAGCAAGTCGAGCGGCGCTTTGTCCTGGTCGTACGCGGTTTGCACGGCCTGAACCTGGTCGCGGCTCGCCACCACGCGGTTGAAGCTGGTCTGCAACACGGTGTAGGCCCGGTCCATTTCGGCCACCGCGTCGGCCGCCTCGTGGACTACTTCGCGTTGCTGGTCGCGAAGCAGGGCCCGTTCGCGAGCGAGCGTCAATTCGGCGTTCCGCGCTGCGACATGGGCCGCGCGGAAACCGATCGGCACGTTCAGCTCGAAGCCCAGTTGCCATTCCTGGAACATGCCGGACGTCAGGTTGCCGTAGGCGTTGTCGAAGATCGTGTTCGGCGGGGCCGGCGGCGGCTGTTCGGGGAACAGATCGTCGCCGAAGCCGCGCCAACGGTAGCGGCCAACCGCATCGAGCCGCGGCAACAGGTAGTTCTTGCTGGCGATCAGCTCCAATTCTCGGCGGCGGATTTGCCACTTCTGGCGCCGCAGCTCCGAGCGGCGCGTCGTCGCTTCCTCGCGGACACAATCCCAATCGAACGCCACCTGGGCCAGCACCGGCTCGTCGTGCGGGCGGATCAGTCGCCCGTCGGTCGGCGGCAAGCCCATCAGGTTCCGCAGCCGCCGCTCGGACAGCAGCACGCCGCCGGTGGTGCGAAACGCACCGCTGGGCAGGCCGTTCCAGTTCCGCGTTTGCTCGTAAGGCTCGCCGCTCATCGCGTTCTGCACGTCGGCCTGGAAGCGGAAGAATTGCTCGCGGGCTTGTGCTTCTTTGTCGGCTTCGCCGCCTCGGCGATCGACTTCGTACAGCGCATAAATCTTCCGCCATGTATCGAGGGCCGCATTGCGGGCTTCGATCTTCGTATCCAGCACGCGATAGCCGTAGTACAAGTCCCAATAGGCGTTCTCGACATTGCTCACCAGGTCGCGAACAGCGATTTCGAAGTCGGTCAAGGCCACGTCGGTGTTGAGCCGCGCCAATAGCACGCCGTTGTAGAAGCCGGGCGTCGTGCTCAGGCCGGCGATGCGGTTGAACTCCACGCCGCTGCCTTGCAACAGCGGATGCCGGATTTCCATCTCGACGTTCGTGTTCCAGGCGCTGTCGAAGGCGTTGCCGGGCGAATTGTTCGCGTCGTAGTCGACGTTGTGGCGGATCCAGAACTGCGAGCCGGTGACGGCCCGCTTGGTGATCCCCGCCTGAAACACGCCCGCGTCCTGGTACAGCCGCCGCGTGCCGCCGCCGAAGAACTCGTTGTTCAACGCGCGATGGTTCTTTTCCCAGAACGTGCTGGTCAGGAATTGGGCGTCGAACTGGCTCAGCGCGGCCTCGACGCCGGTCCGCGGATCGGTTTCGGCAATCGACGGGCCCATCGTGGTGCGCGTCGAGTCGGGCGCCCGCACGACCGCCCCGCCCACATCGCGCAGCACCTGTGAGTTGGCCAGCGCCAGTTGAATCGCCTCCTCCAGAGTCATATTCCAATAATTGGGAGTGCCCTCGGTATTGATCGTCCATGGCTGCGGCGAGCCGAGCGACTCGTCGCCGCTGGCGGCCGTCGCGGGGGACTCGGCCGGATACTCAATGTCGGTCGACGCCTGTTCGTAGATGCCCGGCGGAATGGCCGCTTCGAACCGGTTGCGCGATTGCCAGCCGCAGCCAGCCGGCAGGACCATCGTCGCGGCCACGAGCAGCGTCAACAGTTTGCGTGTCGAGTCCATGAGATTCGCACCCGGCCGTCGCCTTCAACAACGACGTCGAGCGCGCAGTCAAATGACAAGCGCGGATCGACGGCGCAAGCTTCGTCGTAACGAGCGCCGCAAGCGCCGCAAAAAAGTGGAAAAGTGTGGCCCCCCGACAAAACTGGCAGCAGATAAGCGGGCAAAAGGTACTAGGATTCCCGACCGGCGTACAGGCCAGCCGGACCCCCTCCGTCCCGTACTCCGTTCATTCGGCAGGCAAACTCAACGCCATGATTATTACCGTTACGACCGATACATAGGACGCAGACTACCCAGATTAACAATCATGGCGGTGATTGGGTGAGTAAGTGAGTAGGTCAATACTGGGTCCAGCAAGCCGCGGCGTCCCCGCCCCGGGTCAGCTCGACACCTCACTTCCTCACCAGCCCGCAAATCCAACGCAATCGTGCGCAACGTCGCGGACAGCACTGCGCGCGTCAATTCATCACGGCGGCCAAGCGTACCAGCGTCGCGCTTCGCTCGCGCGACTGGCTATACTGAACAAGTATGTCCGCTCCTCTCTCGACGACCGGCGGCGCATCGGCCGCCGGAGCCTGGCAGGAACTGGAAGACGTGTTTCAAGGGCTGGGCCAATTGGCCCGCACGTCCGCCACGTCGGAGCAGTTCTATCGCACGCTGCTGGAAGAAAGCATTCGCGCGCTTTCGGCCAGCGGCGGGGCGGTGTGGCTGCGCGCGGCGAGCGGCGCATTTCAGCCGACCGTGCACCTTCATTGGCCGGCAGCCGAGTTTGCCCGCGATGAACGGGCGCGGCGCGCTCACGAGGAGCTACTGGCCGATGCCGCGACTGGCGGCCGCATCGTCACCATCCCGCCGCAGACAGCGCGCGGAGGCAACGCCGGTAATCCGACCGAGCTCGCACTGATGGTCGCCCCCGTGCAATCGGCGACGGAAACTCCCGCGACATCGGCGATCATCGAGCTGCTGCTGCGTGCCGATGCGAGCCCCGCCACGTATCGCGGCTGCGAGCAGTTCCTGATCGCCGTCAGCGAACTGGCGGCCGACTTTCACACGTTCGACGAGCTGCGACGCTTGCGGCAGGGCGACAACTACCGCGACCAACTCATCGAACTCGGCACGCAGGTGCATCGCCACCTGGATCTGGCCGAGACCGCGTATGCCGTGGCGAATGAAGGCCGCCGCGTCGTGAGTTGCGATCGGCTGAGCGTGCTCGTGGCCCGCGGGAGCCGTTGCCGGCTGCTGGCCACTAGCGGCGTCGCGCAGGTCGAGCGCCGTAGCGGCGCAGCGCGGCGGCTCGAGGAACTGGCCGAAATGGTTCGCCGCACCGACGAGCCCGCGTATTACACCGACGGCACGACCGACGCCCTGCCGCCCATTGCCGCCGTGCTGGAACAACATGCCGAGGAGTCGCACGCTCGCCAGATCGCCGCCATTCCGCTCCGCCCGCCCGCCGATGCGGACAACGCGGAGTTCACGGACTCGGCGAATACCGCGCGTCGCCGGCAGCAAGGGCCGCGGTTCGTGCTGGTGGCCGAGCAGTTCGATGCGCGTCATGCCGACTTGCACCGCGAGCGCCTGGTGGAAGTGGCACAAGTCTGCACCACGGCGCTAGAAAACGCCTGGGAAATCGACCGCCTGCCACTGGGTTGGTTGTGGCGATGGCTGGGGGCGTGGAAGCAACAACTGAGCGAACATTTTCCGCGTTCGGTGCTGGTGCTGGGCGGCGTGGCAGCGGCCGTGGCCGCGCTAATCTTCGTAAGAGCCGATTTCAACATCGACGCGCCTGGGACTCTGCAGCCGGTCGTGCGTCGCGACGTTTTCGCTCCGCGTAGCGGGCTGGTGGACGAAGTGCTTATTCAACATGGCGCGAAAGTGACCGCGGGACAGCCGCTCGTGCGGCTCCGCGATTCCGAGCTCGACCTGGAGCTCAAAAAGGTCCACGGCGAATTGGAAACGACCCAGCGGCAGATCGACGCAGTGCGGGCCACCCGCACCAATCGGGCCGTCCGCGACACCAATCCGACCGACTCCTACCGCCTGTCGGCCGAAGAGCGCGAGCTCGACCAGCGGCTCGTCAATCTCCGCCGCGAGCTCGAACTGCTGGGCCAGGAGCGCGACAAGCTGGTCGTCACCAGCCCGATCGACGGCAGTGTGCTGACGTGGGACATCGGTCATCGTCTGAATGCCCGGCCGGTCGAGCGCGGCGAAGTGCTCGTCACGGTCGCCGACCCGGCCGGCGATTGGCAACTGGAACTCGACGTGCCGGACGACCGCATCGGCCACGTACTGGCGGCCCGGCAAGAAATTCAACCGGACTTGGCGGTCCGCTACCGCCTCAGCTCCGACGACGGCGAGTTGCACGTGGGGCGCGTGACGGAAGTCTGTCAAACGGCGGACGTGATGCCCGAAACCAGCGCGGCCCCATCGCCGACAGTGCTCGTGCGCGTGGCGATCGATCCTCAGCAGCTTGTGGACGCCCAGCGACACGAACTGCGGCCCGGCGTATCGGCCCGCGCCCAAATCGAATGCGGCCAGCGATCGCTGGGGTACGTCTGGCTGCACGATGTGTGGGACGCGGCATGGGAGTGGCTGCGGTTTTGAGGGCCGAAGGTTGAGGGTCGAAGGTAGAGAGTTGAGATGATTCAACGACGATTTACTGTTGCTGCCTGCTGTGCGTTCGCCACGTTTGCATTCGCATCATGTGCCGACGCTGCGGATGGCAGTACGGCGTCGGCATCGGCGCCGCTCGAAGTCGAATCGGTGGTGCTGCGATTGCTGGAAGAGGCCGAAGTGCCGGCCCAGGAGTCGGGAGTCGTTACCGACGTGGCGCTGCGCGAAGGACAGCGGGTAAAGCGGGGCGACGTGATGGCACAAATCGACGACCAGGTCCCGCGACTGGCCGAACAGGCGGCCGGCTCCCAATACGAGATTGCCCGCGCCAAGGCCACCAACGACGTCCGCATCCGCTTTGCCAAGAAGGCGCTGGAGGTCTCCGAGGCCGAATTGCGGCGGTCCACAGAATCGATTGAACGCGTGGCCAAGAGCGTGTCGCAGTCGCAGATCGACGTCGAGCGGCTCACTGTGCAGAAAAACCGTCTGGAAGCGGAGCAGGCCGATCACGACCAGCAAATCGCTTTGCTGGAAATGAAGGCCAAGGAAAACGAGCTGTCGGCCGCCCGCGAGCAGGTCGCGCGGCGAAAGATCAACGCGCCGTTCGACGGCGTCATCGTGCAGGTGTACGTCCGCAAGGGGGAATGGGTCGAGCCTGGGCAAAAAGCGCTGCGGATCGTCAACGTCGATCGCCTCAAGGCCGAAGGCTTTGTCCCCGCCGCGGCGGCAAGCGCGATCGCACCCGGCGCGGCGGTCGGGCTGACGATCGCGGAATCCCAGGAACAAAACAAGACGGTGACCGGCAAAATAGTTTTCGTGAGCCCCGAAGTGGATCCGATCACGGGCCAGGTACGCGTCTGGGCGGAAATCGACAACCGCAACGCGGGGCTGCGACCGGGACAGCCGGCGCGGATGACCGTGAAGGGACCGTGACAGGTCGCAACCAAATCTTATTTAATTGCGGATTTCGGATTGTGGATTGCGGATTGAAGATGGCAATCAATCCGCAATCCGAAATCCGAAATCCGAAATCCCCATGCCTACCGACTTCTCCTCCATCGATCGCCCGCTGGCCTTGCGATTGCGGCCGGATCTCGTGGCCTCGCCGGTGGAGATGTCGGGCGTGACGACGTGGGTGGTCAAGGACCCGGTGACGCTGGAGCACTTTCAGTTCTCGGCTGAGGAATATGCGCTGGCCGACCGGCTGCGGCAGCCGGCGAGCATTGCCGAACTGCAGCGCGAGCTGGCCCGCCGGTTCCCGCCGCAAACGATTACGCCGGAAGCCGTGTGGGACTTCCTCAGCCGGTTGCACGCGGGCGGCCTGTTGGTGGGCGACGCGGCCGGCCAGGGTCGCGAGCTGTTGGCCCGCCGGCGCCGCCAGCGCACCCGGCGGTGGGCACTATCGTGGACGCAGTTGCTGGCGATCCGCTTTCGCGGCGTCGATCCAGATCGTTTTCTCACCGCCGTACACAACAACATCCGCTGGTTGATCTCACCGCTGTTGCTGCTGGTTGTATTATTGCTCGTGTTGTTTGCGGGGTCGCTCGTCGTCAGCCATTGGGATCAGTTCTGTGGACGCCTCCCGGATATCCGTGCGCTGGCCGATTTCCGCAATTTGCCGTGGCTGCTGCTGGCGATCTCGCTTGTGAAGGTGCTGCACGAGTTGGGCCATGCAATGGCGTGCAAACATTTCGGCGGCGAAGTGCATGAGCTCGGTTTCATGCTGCTGTCGTTCGCGCCGTGCCTTTATTGCGACGTCACCGACGCCTGGCGGCTCTCGAGCAAATGGCAGCGGATCGCCGTGTCCGCCGCCGGCATGGGCGTCGAGCTGGTGCTCGCCTCCCTGGCCACGATCGTGTGGTGGTACGCCCAGCCCGGCGTTGTGCAGCTCCTTGCGCTCAATGTCATTATCGTGTGCACGGTCAGCACGCTCGTGGTGAACGGCAATCCCCTGCTCCGCTACGACGGCTACTACATAATGTCCGACTTGTCCGAGACGCCGAATCTCTGGCAGCGCTCGCGCGAGGCGCTGCGGAAAGTCGCCGCCCATTGGCTGCTGGGCCAGCCGGTGCACGATGATCCGCTCGTGCCGGCTCGCAAGCGGACGTGGCTGGCCGCGTATGCCGTGGCTTCCAAGGCTTACATGGTGCTGGTCTGCGTGACCATCGTGTGGGAACTGGTGCAGGTGCTCTACCCGCTACACCTGGAAACGCTGGCCTACGCCGTTGGCGGCGTGGTGCTGGGTGGCGCGATGGTCAGCCCGATTGCGAGTGCGGTGCAACTGGCCCGTAACCCCATCCGTCGCGCGGAACTACCAAAGGGCCGCATCGCCTGGGTCGTTTCGCTCTGCCTGGCGGTGTTGGTAGTGATCCTTTCGCTACCGGTGAATTACTACGTGCCGGCCCCGTTCGTGTTGATGCCGGACGATGCGGCCCGCGTGTATGCGACGGTCGATGGCACGCTCACCGACGCGCTGCCGGCCGGCCAGCACGTTGCCCGCGGCGCACCGATCGCCCGGCTGGACAACGCCGAAATCGAGCTCGATCTGGCCCGGCTGGAAGGCGAGCATCGCTTGCAGCAGTTGCGGGTCGAGCACCTCGAACGGCTGCGCGGCCTCGATCCGGAAGCAAACGACAAGCTGCCCACCGCGCGGGCCGCCCGCGACGACACTGAGCACCGCCTGGAAGATAGCCGCCGCGAAGCTCAGCGGCTCAAGCTTGTCGCGCCGGCTGACGGCGTCGTCATCGCGGCTCCGCGGATCGCGGCAGAAGAGCCGGCCGGCGGCCGCCTGCCGACGTGGTCCGGCGCCGTGCTGGAAGAATCCAATCGAGGCGCTCAGGTCGAGGCGGGCACCCTCGTCTGTCTGGTGGGCGATCCGCAGCGGCTTACTGCGGCGCTGTTGGTCAACGACTCCGACGTCAAACGATTGCAACCCGGCCAGATTGTACGCCTGCGATTGGACCAATTGCCCGGGCAAGTGATCGAAGGCCAGGTCGTCGACGTGGCCCGCCACGATGCGCGCGGCGCCGACAGCGTGTCGTCCGGACAGGCGGACCTCGCGGCGCTGTGGACGGGAATCGTGCCGCCCGGTGAATCTACCACGCTCTATCAGGCCCGCGTGAAATTCAAACTTCCGCAACAGCCGCTAGTGATCGGCGGCCGCGGCGAGGCCAAGGTGGCGGCGGAGCGAATCACGCTGGCCCGCTGGATACTGCGGCGCTTCGCACAGACATTCCGGCTCCCGGCGTAAATAGCCCGGCCATTTTGGCTGGAATTCCGACCCAAGATGAGTCGGCTATTTGCTTACGGAATCGCGATGATGAGTCCCGTCAGCACGCCTGCCTCGGCTGCCGCCGCAATTGGCCGGCACGACGGCCAGTGATAGCGCCACGGCGGGCAACTGCCCGGTCGATAGTGGCCCAGCGTGTATTCGCATTCACACGGGCAGTGTTCGGCCATGCAATATGGCAATGCCGGAATCGTGCCGAAGAAGTGAGCGGCGGATACTGCCGGCTGGATGCAAGCGCAACACCCATAGCCGTGGCGCTCCAAATTGATTTCCTCGAAATACAGCGGCCGGTAGCACAGGCAGGGGGCGTCCCAGAAGTAGGGCAGCACCGGCCAGCAGCGCATCGCCGCAAACGGCCCACCCATCGCATTCCGCTCGGCCCAGCACAACGCGGCGTAGTCCTTCGGCAACAGGCCGCCGGGCAATACGATGTTGATGCCCAATTCGGACAGCGGCTTGTCTGCGGCGCCCGCGCACGGATCGGTGGTCGCTTGCGATTTTCCATCGGGCACGCCCGGCACGCCATACGTCCCATTCGCGGCGCCGGCCTCGTTCGGCGGCGGTTGCAGGTACACCACTTCATACTGCGGGCCTGGTGTCGGCGACGCAGAAGTGTATGCGGCCGCATCCAGTGGCGCCGTTAAGACGAACGGATCGTACACGGCAGGCTCCGCTTCGAACGGGTCGGCGGATGCGGTCGCGGATTCAATCGTCGCTTCCGAAACTTGCTCCTGCTGGGCTACTGTCTCGAAGGGATCTGCGGCTTCGGTCGCCGTCTCGGCGCAAACCGACGCCGGTGTTGCCACGAACAGTAGCGCGGCCGCAAGCCATGGGAAGATCGATCGCGAACCTGAGCATGTCGGGCAAACTGCATAACCGATGGTAGTGCTGGCAACCATGAGCGTCCGTCGCTATCAGGGAGACTTTGGCGAGACTCTACCGCGGTCCCTGTTTTCGACACGCCATCGCCAGCTTCTTCACTTCAACCGTCATAATCGGCCTCTTTTGCCACGATGCCCTGCCGCCGACTTTCGTCCGTCGCGGGAAGTCGGCCGCCGTGTCGGTCGCAACTTACGCCCAATTCACGAGATACGTCGTTGCAGAATGTTTGACAGGCCGGCCGGCCTGTTGTGATAATGGCTACTGCTGGCAATTACCGGTGGCTCGTGGCCGAAATGTCCGCGCTGTCGGCAGCACGGACTCGCTCCGGCAGGGAAACCAGGCGACCCGATCTCCTCCCCTCGCAGGTATCGCCCCCATGCGATTGTCTTGGTTTTCCCCAGCGCCCGAGCGCCGCCGTCGTGGTGCGAACTCTCGCCGCCGAAAATCGGCTCCATTGATGGTCCGCCGGCTCGAGCGGCGCCGCGTGCTCGACGCGTCCATTCAAACGATGCCCGCCGCGGTGAATCCGGACGGGCCGCTCGTTGTCGGCGAGGGCACGCCCGTTTCCGCCAGTGCCACGTCCTCCGGCCCGGCGCCGTACATCTTCGATTGGTCGCTCACCCAGGGCATGACGACCCTGCAGACGGGCACCGATCCGACGTTCGGTTTTACAGTGCTGGATGACGCCACGGTGACGATCCACCTGGACCTCAAGGATTCGAACGGCGAGCTGTCGACCGACACGTTCGACGTGATTGTCAACAATGTGGCGCCGACCGTGCTGCTCGACGCATTGGCGCCGATCGATGAGAACAGCTCGGTGACGCTCACCGGGAGCTACACAGACCCGGGAGTGCTTGATAGTCACATCCTCACGGTCAATTGGGACGACCCGAATTTTGGCGTCATTTCCAATTTCAGCGTCCCGGGCATTAAGGATGCAAACGGGGTGCTCCTGTTCAACGTGGGCGACACGTTCAATTCGTCCACCGATTCGGCCGTGCTGACCATCACGTCGATCGACCAGGTGACCGGCCAGGTGGGCTTCTCGGTCCAACATCTGTACCTGGATGATGGCCCGGCACCCGGCAACAGCACGACCAGCGACGTGAGCCAGATCCTGGTCACCGTGGCCGACGACGACCAGGGAGTCGATGTTGAGTCGGTGGACTTGGAAGTTAAGAACGTGGCGCCGACGGTTGCCTTGAACGCGGTCCCGGACATCGACGAGAACGGCACGGCCACGCTAACCGGCAGCTACACCGACATCGGTCAATTGGACGGCCACACGCTGACGGTCGATTGGGACGACCCAAACAACAGCGCCGATTCCACGTTCGCAATTCCAGCCCTCAAAAACACGGCCGGCATGACCACGCTCAACGTGGGCGACATGTTCAGCTCGTCGACCGACGGCGCGGTGCTGACCATTACCTCGATCGACGCCATGACCGGCCAGGTGGGCTTCAGTGTCCAGCATCAGTACCTGGATGATGGCCTGGCCCCTGGCAACAACACGGCCAGCGACACCAGCACCATTGGTGTAACGGTGGCCGATGACGACACACAGAACGGCAGCGACACAGAGCCCGTGCTCGTCAAGAACGTCGCCCCCACAGTGGCACTCAACGCGGTCCCTGACATCGACGAGAACGGCACGGCCACACTCGCCGGCAGCTACACCGACATTGGCCTCCTCGACGGCCACACGCTGACGGTCGATTGGGACGATCCCAATAACAGTGCCGACTCGACCTTTGCAATTCCGGCCCTCAAGAACGCGGCCGGCATGGTCACCCTGAACGTAG
>JBIOWO010000141.1:0-5072 GCA_044868555.1 Lacipirellulaceae bacterium
GGCAGCACGTGCTCAAAACGTTCAAACGGAAGGACACGAAGTTTCAGCCGCTGGTGTTCACCGGGGTCGCGGGATTTGTGCTGGTCGCGTTGCTGGTGGCATTGGTGGTCCGCAGTGCTGGCATGCACGAGACGTGGCTGAAAGCCGTAGCGGCGGCCGTGCTGGGCCCGCCGCTGGCGTGGGCCAGTTACACATTTTTGCGCGACGCAGAATTCGAAGGATACCGCGGCGTCAATCTGGCGATTCGGGCGACCGCTTGCGGGCTCGTGTTCGCGCTCCTGTGGGGCGTTTTCTGGTTTCTGGGCGAGCGGTTCTTTGGGGCCGCGGCGTTCAGCAAAGGCCTGGAAATCTGGCAGATGGTGGTCTTGATCGTACCGGTCTTCGCCGCCGGCACACTGGCGGCGTATGCCTCGTTCGATCTTGATCCAGGCAGCGCGTTCTTCAGTTGTGCCATGTATTTCGCGGTCACGGTATTGCTGCGGCTGGTGGCCGGGCTGCCGGCGTTGCCGGGAATGGGCGGCGGGTGAGTGCGTGACGACGATTCATGACATTCCCGAAGTGGCCCATTGGCGGCGGTCGGGCGGGCTCGTGCGGATTCCGCCGGGCGTCGATGTGCCGCTCACGGACCGAGTGCGGCGACTCATCGATACGCCCGCTTTTCGGCGGTTGGCGCACATCAGCCAGTTGGGGTTGGTGAGCCTCGTTTATCCGGCGGCCAACCACACGCGGCAGGAACATTCGCTCGGCGTTTTTCTGGCGGCGATCGAATACCTTGATCGGCTCGCGGCGGACGAGCGGTTCGCGGCCGTTGTGTCGCCGCACGACGCCGAATTGTTCCTGGTAGCCGCGTTGCTGCACGACATCGGCCACTGCCCGTTTGGCCATACGATGGAAGACCTTCACCTACCCCAGGTTTCCGGGCACGAACAGCGCGCTGGGCGCCACATCACAAGCGGCGAAGTAGCCGACGTCCTGCGCCGCGACTGGGGGCTGGAGGCGGAAGAAGTTAGCGCGCTGGTGGCGGGCGACGCAGCGGGCCGCGCGCAACGCGTTCTGCGGAGTTTGTTGTCCGGGCCAATTGACGTGGACAAGATCGACTACCTGATGCGCGACAGCCTGCACGCCGGCGTGCCGTATGGGCGCCATTTCGATCGCCGCCGGCTGATCGGCAGCTTGTGCCTGAACCAAGCGGGCGACGGCCTGGCGATCACCGACAAGGGCAAGACGGCGGCCGAGATGATGGTCTTCGCCCGTTACGTGATGTTCAGCGAGGTGTACTGGCACCACGCCGTGCGGTCGGCAACCGCGATGTTCCAGCGGGCGATTTTTTCTCTGAGCGACGAGCTCGATTTGGAGCGCGAGTTCGTGCCGCTCTCCGAGCAGCGCATGATCGACGCGTTGCGACATCACTGCCGACAGCACCCGGCCGGTGTCTTGGTGGAAGGGATTTTTGGACCAACCCGTCAGCTTTACAAGCGGCTGGCCCAATACAGCTATTTTGAAGAGCCGGAAATATACCGGCGGCTGGCGCGGCGGCCCTACGGCGAGCTGGTCCGCGCGGCCGAAGCCATTGCCGGCGTGTTGGGAGAGGCGCTCGGTCGGACGGTGGCGCCGCACGAGGTGCTGGTCGACGCGCCGCCGGCGGAACTGGAAGTCGATTTCGACATCGAAGTGTACTTCGCCAAGCAGAAGGTGTACCGCCGATTGGGCGACGTGTCGCCGGTGGTCCGGACGCTGGCCCAAGAGCAGTTCGACGACTACGTCAAACGAGTGCGAATCTTCGTCCACCCGCGGCTCGCGACGGAAGCAAATGAGCTGCGCGAACTATCCCAGCGGTTGGCCGCAGCGATCGAACTTGTGAATTGAACGCGCGCCGCCGGCTCAGGTCGAGATGGCCGGGGCGGCCGTTCCAATCGGCCGAGGGTGAGGCCGCCTGGCTGGGACCAGCCTGGTTTTCGTGACCGGTCGCTTTGGCTGCATCCGGGCTTGACGGTACGCGGCCATTTCCATCGCGGCCTGTCGCTCGGTGATCACGCCCTGCCACACCAGGATGTCGGTCAGGGACCGCTTGCGGTCCGACTGGAGCATCAGCAGCCGCATCAACTGGTCGCGGCTCATCAGGCCGAGCTCGATGGCCAGTTCGCCGAACAACACGTGGGGCGAGTCGCTCTGGGCACGCAGCACGTCGAAGATGTCGCGAGCCGAGAGGATGCCTTCCTCGAGGGCCAACTGTCCAATCGGCACGAGCGCGTGGAGCTGCGCTTCGAGCGCGTCGACCAACTGATCGGCGGATATGATCCCCTTCTTCTTCAAATACAGTCCGAAGTGCATGGCTGCCTCCCGGGCAACGGCGGCCCGAAGTACGACTTATTTGCACACAATCGCAACCTTCTTGCGGTACGGCCGAAGCGATGCCTCGAAAAAGCGTAGGTTAAGCCTTCGCGAACGCCAGCCGGTTGTTTTGATTGTGCGGATTGCGCGGAACAGGCGCGCCGAAAAAGGGGACGGGAGTGATATTCGTCGCACTCTTGCCGATCACCTTGGTCCTAATACCGGGAAAGATTCCTATCGCTTTTTCTGCGATTGTTAAGCTGGACAGATTTCGTAGCAATTGCCGATAGCTGAATATAGCCGGGTTAGAGAATCCGGCCGGCTTGCATCGGAGGTGGGCCGCCACGCCCATTTCGCAGGCGGAGCCTGCCACAGCGAAATCCTGACGCTGTGCCACCGACAATTGCGGCCGGACCTTGGATGGGGTCTGGCCTGGTGCGATGCAAGCCGCGAGTCCCCACTTTCTGCTGTTCACCGAGGCAAGCGTCTCGGCCGGAGCGAATCCGCGGTGGCGGTTCGTGTTGCAACCAATTGGCGGTGACAAGTTTCTCGCGGCAGACGACGTGGAACCCGGTACGTCGGACAACCGGCTCGAGCTGCTGGCCGTGGTCCGCGGCTTGGAGGCGCTCGACGAGCCCTCGCGAGTAACTCTGCTCACGGCGAGCCGTTACGTGAACCGCGGAATTCGCCGCGGCTTGAGCCAATGGCGGGACCGGAAATGGCGGTGGGAGCGGTTCGGCCAACTGGTGCCGATTCGCAACCAGGATCTTTGGCAGCGGGTCGACCGGGCGATGCAGTTCCACCAGTTGGAATGCTGCCCGGCACAGTTGGCGGAGGAATCGCGTGAGGTGGTGCGGGGTGAGGCGGTTGAATTTGAATCGAATATCCCGGCCGCTGACTTCGGCGAGCTCAGTCGAGTCGAAGCGGCCTCGCCGGAAGCGGCGTTGTTGGTTGTTCCGCGGCGGCATTTCGAGCGAACTGTGCTCGATGCGGGGCAACCGGGGCGGTTTTTGAGCACATGGAACCGGTTGCGGCAGGGAGTTTTGGCTCCCTTGGCCGCGATTTGGCGGCCGGCGTTTACCCGAGCCGCTTGACTAGGCAAAATAGAACGAGTCGCAGGCGACTCTGTGGCCGCGGTCTTCGACTTCGGCTACAGCAAACTTAGGAGACCTCACCGTGCAAACGCAGGTGGCATTGGAAGCAATCGGACCGCTAATCCACGTTTACCACGAAAACCCATTCGAGGTGCTGGGGCCGCACGAGATTGAAGACGGCGGCCGGCAGGCACTGGCCGTGCGGGCCTATTTGCCGGAGGCGCAGCGGGCCTGGGTTGTCGACAACGCGCACGGCGAGACGCAGCCGATGCGACGGATCCATCCGGCCGGCCTGTATGAAGCCGTGGTGCAGGCGCACGGACAACTCCGTAAGAATCAAGATTCCATCATCGCTCCGCACGACTATCAACTCCGCGTGACGTATAAATCGGGCGAGACCCACACCATGCACGACCCCTACGCGTTTCCTCCCATGCTGACCGACTACGACCTGTACCTGCTGGGTGAAGGAACGCATTGGCGGAGCTACGAACGTCTTGGCGCCCATCTGCGAACGGTCGACGGCGTGGCGGGCGTCAACTTTTCGGTCTGGGCGCCGAACGCCGAGAGCGTGGCGATCGTGGGCGACTTCAACATGTGGGACCGCCGCAGCCATGCGATGCGGAAGCACATCCCGAGCGGCGTGTGGGAACTGTTTGTGCCCGGCATCGGCGCGGGAATGCACTACAAGTACGCCGTGAAGCAACGGGGCGGCCACGTCGTGGATAAATGCGATCCATACGGCTTTGCCGCCGAGGTTCCGCCCAAGACAGCCAACATCGTCACCGACCTGGGCACCTACCAGTGGAACGACGCCGACTGGATCGCCCACCGGGCGGAGCGGCAGGCGCTCGATACGCCGATGTCGATCTACGAAGTGCATCTGGGCAGTTGGCGGCGCGATCCGGGCAATCCCGAGCGGTGGCTCAGCTATGGCGAGATCGCCCCGCAATTGGCGGAATACTGCCAACGGCTCGGTTATTCGCACATTCAGTTGCTGCCGGTCAGCGAGCATCCATTCACCGGCAGTTGGGGCTACCAGACGACCGGCTACTATGCCGTGACCAGCCGTTACGGCACGCCGCAAGACTTCATGTATTTTGTCGACGTGATGCACCAACACGGCATCGGCGTGATCATCGACTGGGTGCCGGCCCATTTCCCGAAGGACGACCACGGCCTGCGCCGGTTCGACGGAACGGCCGTCTACGAGCATGAGGATCCCCGCAAAGGCGAGCATCCCGACTGGGGAACGATGATCTTCAACTACGGCCGGACCGAGGTCCGCAACTTCCTCTTGTCCAACGCCCTGTTCTGGCTGGACAAGTATCACGTCGACGGGCTGCGTGTGGATGCGGTGGCGTCGATGTTGTACCTCGATTACAGCCGCAAGGAAGGCGAATGGGAACCCAACTGCTTCGGCGGCCGGGAAAACCTTGAAGCGATCGACTTCCTCAAGAAGTTCAACGAGGAAACGCACCTGCAATATCCAGGCGTGCTCACGATCGCCGAGGAATCGACCGCCTACACGGGCGTTTCGCGTCCGACGTACCTGGGCGGACTGGGCTTTTCGCTCAAATGGAACATGGGCTGGATGAACGACACCCGCAAGTACATGCACCACGAGCCGATCCACCGACAATACCA
>JBIOWO010000142.1:0-27650 GCA_044868555.1 Lacipirellulaceae bacterium
TTCGGCGAGTGGAGCTACTCGATGTTAACTTCACCGAGCTTTCCGAGAGTCGACGATCCGCACTGGCATTCGCAGCCGTCGGTGCAGTTGGCACAACACTCTTTCTCGCACGCGCAATCCGGACAGCCTTCGCAGCAAGCGCCCTTGGCGTTGCAAGTGGCGTTCTTGCTGCTGCAGCAACCGGCCTTGGTGGCCGTGTTCGACGTCGACGACGTCAAACCAAACGTGCCGGCCGCGATCGCGGCGAGCAGAACAATACCTAGAGACAATTTTGTGAACATGGAAACACTTACTCCTGTGAAAAGAATCGATCGAAACAGCAACGAGCGGACTTTCGGACCCGTGCTGTATCAAATAATCCAGGAGCAATGCAAGATGCGATGCGGGATGGCGGCGCCGAATGCGACGATTTGTTCGCTGGCGGTGCCGGCAGTGGCATCGGCGGGAATGAACGGCAGGGAGGCCGCGGCGGTGGCGGGCGTGAGATCGGGCCGACCCTTATCGTGGGTGCCGTTGACGGGGGCGGTTCGCTGATTGCCGGTTCGGCAGCACACGCAATTGCACGCGGCGTGCGAGCCGCAGCTAGTCGCGAGGGCATGGAGGGAAACGATGCCCGACTGTTGTGCGTTCTTCTGGCAACAAGCCGCGCGTGCGGGAGCGGCCGCCTTGGCGACGCGACAGCACGTGCCGATCGGAGCCGGCACGGACAGCAACACCGCCATGGCCGCTGCGGCGAGCACTTTGCCGGGGCGATTAGCAGCTCGACAGAACATACGCTGATTCCGGCAATTCCTGTGGAGCGGGGTCGATGAGAATTGGCCAAGTCGGGGGTTAACCCTATCTACGCGGGCCGGTTCATGGAGGTTCGGGAACCGGGTTTATCGGGGAACTGGCGGATGAGGGGATCGGCGGAGCTGACTTTGTGTCCTGGCCCGGATTTGCCAGTTTCTTGAGAAAACTGCGCATCCGCGGCGAAATCTCGCCCGTACTCCTCGGCGGTCGACGAAGTCTGCCGACGTAGCCGTCGGTCCTGTCGTCAGTTCGGAACCGCTGATTCTTTGAGAAGAGGAGACCCGCCATGCGCTATTTGTTGTTGGCGGTTGCCGTCGTGGCAATCGCCGTTTCACAGGCCCAGGCCGAAGCCATTTACGGCCTGACCAATCTGCAGCAACTCGTGACGTTTGACAGCAGCACGCGAGCCGTCACGTCGACCGTCAGCCTGCCGTTCAGCATCACGGGCGAGATCCTCGTGAGCATCGACGTGCGGCCGGCGACCGGCCAACTGTATGCACTGAGCAACCAGAATAACATTTATCGCATCAACCCGTTTTCAGGGGCCGCCACGCCGATCGGCGGCACGCTGAGCCCGGCGCCGATGGGGTCGCTCAAGGCGATCGACTTCAATCCGACGGTCGATCGCATCCGCGTGCTGGGCAGCGGCGGATCGCCGAACAACTTGCGCGTTCACCCCGATACGGGCGCCGTTGTATCAAATGACGGGCCACTGGCGTTTGTCGTGGGCATGGGCGATCCCAATCAGGGCGATACGCCGGCCGTGGTCAACGGTGCGTACTCCAACAGTTTTGCCGGCGCGGCGACAACCGTGCTGTACGATTTAGAGGCCGGCAACGACATTCTGGCTCGGCAGGCGCCACCGAACGACGGCACTCTGAACACGTTGGGCCCGCTGGGTTTCGATCTGGCCACGTCAGGCGGTTTCACGGGGTTCGATATCAGCGGCGCAAGCGGCACGGCGTATCTGGTGGGCAACAATCTGGCCGGCGGCGGGCTGACGACCAATTCGCTGTACCAGGTGAATCTGGCGACGGGCGCCGCCTCGGTGTTGGGCGCGGTAAGCGGCGTGAATGGCAATTTCCGCGACATCGCGGTGGTCGGACCAAACCCGGTGCCCGAGCCGGCGTCGATTGTGCCGCTCTTGGGCGGGTTGGCGCTGGTGGCCCTGAAACGTCGTCGTGGTTAGCGACGCGCTTGGAATCAGAGAAGGTCGGGTGGCGTCGATGGAACAACAACGCTGATCCCGAAGGTGCCGCGGTGGAAACGCCGCGGCACTTTTTTGCGCTAAGCCGCAAGCGGCGGAGCTAAACCGCAAGCGTTGGGCGGCGCGGTGCCTAGCGACGTCACTGCTGTGGCAAGTCGGCCTGGTAGATGTGTTGGCCGGTGGGGGCGGTGGAACCTGTCGGTGGTTCGTCGCTGATCGCGAGGCCGGTGATCGCTGGCAGGTCGGAGGGAAGGTCGACCACCTGGCTGATGGTGCCGCTGGCGTCGACCTTTACCATGCCGGCCGGCACCGGTCGGTTGTCGGCCGTGGCAAACCACAGTTGGTAGGACCGGTCCTCGGGGAGCGCGGGCAGATTGAAGACGTAGATGTGCCACTGGCGCATGGGATGGTCGGTGACGACGTAACCGTGGACCGGCTGCTGCGGAGCGGGACCGCGGAGGGACACGAAGTTGAGTTGCGGCACGTCGGCGAATTGCTGGGCCTCGTTGGCCTCGTCGACTCGGCGCCGCAGCTCGGCCCACTCGTCAAAGCCAAAGCCGGTCGATCCGCCCTGCCAGGCGTTCCAAGCGGCGATTCCGCCGAGGCCTGCAGCGAGCGCAGCGGCTGCGGCAATCAAGCCGCGTGAGAGCGACTTCCGCGAAATCCTGGATCGCGGGACCGAAACGACGTGGGTTTCAGCGAGTGGGCGGCGCGGCGATTGTGCGGCGATGCGCCGCAAGAGATCGCGCTCGATTTGCGGCGGCGGGGCCTGGGCCGGCAGCGTATAGGCCAGCGAGGCCAGGTCGGCGGTGATCTGGGCCAATTGCGAATTGCATGCGCGGCAACCATCGTCCAGGTGTCGGGCAACCTGTTCGCGCACGTCGCCCGTCAACTCGTCGAGCGCGAACTCTTCGAGCCGCTGTTGGCAGTCGTCGCAGGTGATGGGTTGAGGGTCAGTCACTTTTGCACATCTGCAATGCCTTGCGTAATCGTTCCAGTGCCGCGCGAACCCGCCCCTTGACCGTGCCCAACGGAATCCCGAGCTTCTCGGCCGTGGCCATGTGGGTCAGTCCGTCGAAAAACGTGAGCTCGATCGCGCTGCGCAAGTTCGGGTCGAGCGCCTCGACTGCTTCGGTGACCAGCTCCCGGATTTCGGCGGCCGCGGATTGGTCCGCCGGCGGGGCCGTGTCCAGGCTGACCGAGCCATCGTCGTCGGACGCCCAATCGAGGATGCCGTGTGCCTGGTTGCGGGAGAGGCCCCGTTTTCGGTCCAAAGCGCGGCAACGGGTCAGCATTACTAGGTACGTATAGGGTGCGGCCTTGGATGGGCAGTAGCGGGACGATTTCTCCCACAGTTCCCAAAAAACATCTGCCACGACATCCTGGGCGTCGTGATCCTGGCCCGTGATTCGCAGGGAAAGCGCGTAGACGGTGGAACTGTAGCGGCGGTAGAAGCGGCCGAACGCCTCCTCGTCGCCTGCGGCGATCGCAGCCAGCAAGCGGCGGTCGTCATCGTCCGTGAGTGGGTCCCGCCGCATGGTCGCTTGTCAAATGGAAGGAGTCGGTTGTGTCGCCCGCTCCGGCCGATTCGGAGCTGGGCCGACCTCGCCGACGCGAATCACGGCGTCGGTCATCCAGCAATCGGCGTACGGGGCGGCCGTCTGTTTCGACAGGAAGCAGCGGAACAGGGACAGGTTCCCGTTGGCATCGACGACGGTGAGCAAGAGATGTGCTTCGCGGCCGTTCTGCATGGCCCGGCCCACCAGGAAGTGCTTGGCATTGAGCAGCACGGCATACTTCGGTGATTGAATCATTGTGGCGAAGCGCTGGATGGGTCCGGTATGCGCGCGGTTGGCGGGCGAGGCAAAGCGGTAGCAGCGATCGATGCGCGTTTGGACCGAACCGGCCGCCGATAGCGATTTCATCTGCGCTCGCACGACGTCTTCGGGCGACAGCTTGGGCGCGGGCTGCGCGTCGGCCATCGGCTGGGCGGGCTCGTCGGCCGGCAGCGAGTGCGGGGCAACGATCGCACCGGCGCTCGCCAGCACAATGAGCACGCGGTGAATGGCCCGTGAGGGCGGCCTCTGCAGCCAGATCCTGTGCTCGGTCGACATCGGTGTGCTTTCCTGAAATTGGGGCAGAAGGCGGGAGAGCCGCGGGCACTCAATTATATGCTTTTCCGCTGTTTCCAAGAATCCTCCGGCGAGGGCGAACACTGTATAATGGTGGTCAGTTTGTACACGTGTTCGCTAGAGGGGAGAAGTAGACGAGATGGAAAACAATAAATTGGCTCGCAACCCCAACGACAAGTGGATTGCCGGCGTGTGTGGCGGAATTGCCCGTTGGCTGGGGTGGGACTCGGGACTGGTACGCATCCTGTACGTGCTCGTGTCGTTTTTCTCGGCCGCGTTTCCGGGCATCCTGGTGTACATCATTTTGTGGATCCTGATGCCAAGCGAGGAGTGACATTTGGTCGACCCGGAACTACGTGGTAAACTGACGTTATGGAAACATCGAACCTGCAATTGACACCGGAAATGCGCGAAGCCTTGCTCGCCAATCCGGGATTGCCCGTCCATATTGCCGACGAGGCGACACGCAAGGTGTATTTACTGGTCGAGCAAGGCGCGTATCCCGAATTGGAGGAAGAGTACGTACGGCAAGGACTGGAGCTAGCGCGCAGCCAAATTGCGCGTGGAGAAGTTTCTACGGCGACGATCGACGAGGTGATTGATAAAGCCCGGCAAGCTTTTTCTCGGCAGTCGTAGACGCATGCACCAATTAATCCGCTCTGCTCAGTCCGAGCAGGATCTCATCGATATCTGGCGGTACATCGCAGCGGACAATGAATCGGCTGCATTCAAGTTGCTCGAAAAAATCGATCGGCACATTCAAGAGTTGGCAAAACAGCCGTTCATTGGCGAGCACCAGCCGCGGTACGGCGAGCGAACGCGGCGAATCATCGTTGGCAACTATCTGGTCTATTACGACGTGCTTCCCGATGCCATCCATGTCCTGCGAGTTTTTCACGGAGCTCGACACATTGAGGACTTGTTCCAATGAAACAGCTTCGCAACATCCGGCGCGACTTCCATCCGCATTGGGTCGGCGACGGGTTCCCGGTGCGGACGCTGTTTTCGTATGCCGGCGACACGGCGGCGACCGATCCGTTTCTGCTGTTGGATTACGCGGAGCCGTTTGAGTTTCCGCCGGGCGCGGGGCCGCGCGGCGTAAACGAGCATCCGCACCGCGGCTTCGAGACCGTGACGATCGTCTACCAAGGCGAATTGGAGCACCGCGACTCGGGCGGCAATCAGGGCCAGATTGGGCCAGGCGACGTACAGTGGATGACGGCCGCGTCGGGCGTGGTGCACGAGGAGTTTCATAGCGCGGCGTTCACCGAGCGGGGCGGGATGTTTGAAGTGGCCCAGTTGTGGGTCAACCTGCCGGCCAAATCGAAGATGTCGCCGCCGCAGTACCAGGGGATTCTGGACCGCGACATTCCGCGAGTTACGCTGGCCGGCAGCGCGGGGACGGCGCGGATCATCGCCGGCGAGCTCGAGGGCTCACGCGGGCCGGCGCGGACGTTTACGCCGATTCAGTTGTGGGACCTACGCCTCGCGGCCGGGCACACCGTCGAGCTGCCGCTGCCCGACGGCTACACAACGCTGCTGGCAGTGCAGCATGGCGTGGTGAAGCTCGCTGGATCGCAGACGGTGCGGGGCGTGGAGCTGGCCATGTTTGATCGCGCGGGCGACGGCATCGCCATCGAATGTATAGAGGATGCGACGGCGCTGTTGCTGTGCGGCCAGCCGATCGGCGAGCCGGTGGTGGGCCAGGGGCCGTTTGTGATGAACTCGCGCGAGGAAATCCGGCAGGCGATGATTGACTATCAGAGCGGCGCGATGGGGCGATTATCTTGATTGGCCGCTATTCCGCCGGTCGTTCGGGGTCGGGACGACCCGGCTCGCTGCGAACAGCGTCAATATGGCAGCGAGCGCCATGAGCCCGGTTGCCGGTTCCGGAACGAGGAGCGGCGTGACGCTGCCGACGCCCGCGCTGTAGATCGAGCGGATGCCGGCGATGTCGTCCGGGTGGAGCCAGCCATCGTTGAGGCCCTGGGTACGGCGGAAGATCCAGTACATGTTGGCCTGGGGGATGTCCGTGTGGTTCAGGCCGAGCGAATGACCGATCTCGTGGGTCGTCGCACCGAGGATATCGGGAACGGGCAGCGTGCCGAACTCCTGCCACGGGTCGCCGTGGTCGAATTCGACATCGCCGGCATAGTCGCCGCCGAACGGGAAATAGGCCTGGGCCTTGGCCATGGGCTGCTGGCCGGGAATGTCGGGGCCGTTGATGTAGATGTGGCGGAGCCGGATGTCGCCGTGCTGAGTCGATTGCCCGTAGGGCTTCGCGTCGTCCGGGACCTCGACGAAATTAATCGGGACGACGCTGGCCCACAGCCCGAGGGCGGTTTCGACAGACTTGCGGATGAGACTGACGGGGAGGGGCTGACCGCCCGGCATCTTCATTCCGCCATCGAGCAGGTTCTCATAGCTATAGGTGAGATTTACGGAGCCGTTGGGTCCATTGGAAGGCCATCGCCCGCCGGAAACGACAAATGACGCGTGCGCCTGGCCGTCGTCGGGTGGGTTCATCGCGTCGTTGGAGTCGTCGCCGCCGAGGCCGGGAGCGTGGTAGGCGGTTGTGCCCACTTGGCGGCACAGTTCACAGGCGGCAGCGGGCGGGCTGGTCACGGTCGCTGTGACGAGCAGTGCCGCCCACATCATCAAACTGAACCGCCGCTGCCGATTCACCAGACAAACTCCGCGCACGATGCAGGAAATGACGACTCGACGAAACAAAGTGGCCGGCCCGACGAAAGGGAAGCCAGCTTAGTGTTATTGCATTTGGCGGGCGCTGAGAAAAACGCGCCGACAAAGACTCGCTCCGGACCCGATTGGCGGGTCGTTTCTGCCTCTTTTTCCATTGTAACCGCGGGGCAATGAACCGCAAGCAAACGGGCAAAAATGCGGCTGAAACGGGCTGAAATGGTTGTTACAGAGCCGTTACGCGGCGGGCGGCCAATTGCACGTAGAATCTGGGAGGGTGGAAGGATGAGCGTTGAGAGTTGATGGCCGGAAGGAGGAAATACGATGTTCCAGCGGTTGAGTGTTTTCGTCGGTGTGGGGATGTTCGTTTTGGCGGCGGCCGCGATGGCCGAGAATTTGGAGACGGGCAAGTTTTCGGTGGATGCGCAGGAGATTGCGTCGCTGCGAGCGCGGGGGCCGGAGGGGCTCGGTGAGGCACTTGAGAACTACGACAATTTGCTGGCGCAATACGGGCGGCTGCAAGAGCAACTGACGCGGCTCAATCTGGAGGGCGTCGACGGGCATAAGGAAGCGATCGCCGCGATCGAGCGGGAGACGGCCGCGCTGGAACCGCAGCTCGCCGGTTGGCGGGCGGCAATCGATCGGATCGGCGGTCAGCGGACGTGCGCAGTGTCGCGGTTGTTTTGGTACACCGACCTGGCCGAGGCGCAGGCCGCGGCGGAGCGGACCGGCCGGCCGATCCTCAGCTTGCGGATGCTCGGCAAGCTGACCGATGAATACAGCTGCGCGAACAGCCGATTTTTTCGCACCACGTTGTACTCGAACGCGAAGGTCAGTCAATTCCTGCGCGACAACTACGTGTTGCATTGGCAAAGCGTGCGTCCCGTGCCGCGGGTGACGATCGATTTCGGCGATGGCCGCAAGTTGGAGCGGACTCTCACAGGCAACAGCGCACACTACGTGCTGGCCAGCGATGGCACGCCGCTCGACGTGCTGCCGGGGCTGTACAGTCCGTTGGCGTTTCTACGATGGGCGTGGGAATTGCGCGACTTCCAACTCAAATACGTGGCCGCGTCGGCGGACGATCGTCCGAAATTGTTGCAGGCGTTTCATGCCGCGCAGCAGGATGCCGTGCTACGGCGATGGGACATGGACATTCAATCCCTGGGCGATCAACGCGCGGAACTGGTGTCGATGCGAATCAACAGCTCGATGGAGTCGGCCCGGCTGGCAGGTTTGGAAGTGCCGGCCGCCGGTCCCAAGCCGAATGCGGTGGCGGCGGCGCCGCGGGCGGCGACCAAGGCGGCTGCGGAAGCTCCGATTCTGCGATTTGCCAATCTGGGCGGGACGTGGATGGAACGCGGCATGGATGACGACCTGTGGCAGGCGATTGCGGACCTGCACCGCGAGGACGTGAAGCTCGACGAGTCCAGCGTGGCGGTGATGCGGCAGGAGTTTCCAGCGGCGGCCGCGGCAGCCCGCGTCGCGTTCCACAAGTCGATACAGGAAGATCCCATCCTGCGCGTGGTGCGGACGTTTGAGAATTCGATCTCGCTGGACACGGTGCGGAATGAGTATCTGCTCCATCGACGGATTCACGAGCGGTTTGTCGCTGCCGCAGGCCTGCCGGAAACGACCAACGTCGACACGCTCAATGAGTGGGTGTATGCCGCGCTGTTCCTCACGCCGAGCAGCGACCCGTGGCTGGGATTGGCACCGCCGGACGTGTACACGGCGCTGGAGAATGACGGGCGCGTCGACGGAAAAAACGAGGTGACGGCGTGGGATGGTGGGTGACAAAAATCGGGGCCGGGGACGGCCCGGCTCGCGGTGTGACAAAGTCAAAGTATGAGTTCCAGCCCTGACTCCCGATCCCGCACGCCCAACCGCGGGGTCGGGAGTTCTCTTTGTTCGGCGGGTATAATTGGGTTGAATGGCGGTCGGTGGGCGAGGCGCAACATCGTGGCTAATCCCGGGAACGATAAAATGCGAGCACTATCGTTTGTCGCTGCACTACTGCTGTTGTTCGTCGTGTTGGCCGGGAAGGCCTGTGCGGATGCGAAACAGGATGTAGCGCAGCTGGATAAACTCATTGCACAAATCGAGAAGATCCTTCCGGCCGGATGGACCGTCGCATTTGAAGTGGCGAACGACCATTGCGGGCGCTCGCGACCGAAGCTTGTCGTCCAATCCGCGGAGAAGTTGCCTGCCGAGTATATCGGTTCTATTGGACAACCTCCCGCCGGCTCCGATCCGTCGCCATATATCGTTCAGGAGAATGTGAAGGTTGAATTCGCATTTGTTCCCTACATGACACATCAGGAATACGCGACGACGCGCAAGCAAAACGAGGACTTGGGGCGGCGGCGGCGGCAATTTGAAAAGAGTCGCTTGAAACAGGAGCAGTCGCGTTACAAAGGTGGATTCACGGCGACGACTTACCAGCGCCAAACGGGCGATAAGTCGCCGCTCGTGCGGGAGTACGCGTTTTTCTGGCTGAATACGGAGCCGAAACCGCTACCTACGCACCACTACGGTACACTTTCTGTAGAGACTCTTGATCTCCACCATATGTCCGATATCTCCGTCACGATTCATGATGCCCAGAAGGACAAGGAATTCCATCAAATCGTGGCGGAACTCGAGAAGATTTTCGTACCCTACGCAACGACGCCGTAACGAGGCAGATTGGCACTTATGGGCTCGTGTCGGATCATGACGATCGAGGATGACGCGGCGATTCGCCGAGGGATCGTCGATGCGCTGACGTTTGCCGGGTACCAGGTGTTGCAGGCGGCGGAAGGCAATACGGGGTGCCGCGATGCGGTGTCGCGCGAGTACGACCTGTTGCTGTTGGACATGGTGCTACCCGGCAAGACCGGGTTGGAAATCTTGCGCGAAGTGCGGAATGTCCGCCCTACCCTGCCGGTGATTATCCTCAGCGCGCGGGGCGAGGAACGTGACCGCGTGACGGGACTCAAGTTGGGAGCCGATGATTACGTGGTGAAGCCGTTCAGCGTGAACGAGTTGCTGGCGCGGGTCGAGGCGGTGCTGCGGCGGACGCCGGGGCGGCCGACCGACGTGAGCGAGCTCGCAATCCCGGGCGGATGCGCCGATTTCGCCCGCTGCGAGGTGCGGTTCGAAGATGGCACGCGGGAGGAATTGTCAGACCGCGAGGGAACGCTGCTGCGATATTTCGCGTCGCACGCGGGGCGGGCGATCAGCCGCGAGGAATTGCTCAACAACGTGTGGCAGATCGATGCGCGGGGCGTGACGACGCGGACGATCGATATGCACGTGGCACGGCTACGGGAGAAATTGCGCGACGCCGGCGAGGAGCCGCGGGTGCTGCTGACGGTGCGTGGGAAAGGGTATATGCTGGCGAAGTGATTGTCCACTGTCCGTTGTCCGTCGTCCGTTGTTAATCGAGCATTCCTTCCGGACAACGGACCACGGACAGTGGACCGCGGACAACTTTTATGAAGCGTCCTTGGCAAGTTTGGGTTGGATTTCTGCTGTGCGTTGTTGGCGCGGCCGCGGCGATGGTGTGGCTGTCGCAGCAGGCGCTGCGCACCGACGAGCGGCGGCGGGCGGCGGAGGCCGAGACGGAGCTTGAGCAGCAGGTGAGCCTGGCGCTGTGGCGGATGGATACGGCGCTGGCGCCGATCATCGCCGAGGAAGTGATTCGGCCACCGAGCGCGTACCGGTCCGTTGCAGTGCAAGCGCCCAATCCACCGGCGCAGCAGCAGGACGTGCAGGTGCCCGCGCAGGCGCCGGCCGTCCCGCTACCAGAGTACGTGCTGTTGCATTTCGAGGCCCGACCGGACGGGACCTGGCACTCGCCGCAGGCGGGTAATTCGATCGCGGATGTGCGTTGCGAGGCTCTGTCGAAGTCGGTGCAATTGCCGGTGCTGATGTATTCGTGCCCGACGATAACGATACCGAGCATGGCCGACGTTGGCCGCAATATCAAAGCCCAGCAGTCAGCCCAATCGGCTTTGGCTTTGAATCGGCTGGAGGGACAGCTGAATTTCTTCGAAGGGAACACTTCGGCCGAGCCGTTGCCGAGCTCACCGGAGATTGAACTGCCGCAACAGAAACCGCAAGTCGGCAAAGGGAAGGTCGCCAAAGAAGTCGACTTTGCCCAGCGGGGCGCGCGGTATCAGAGCGCGGCACAACAGAGCCTGTTCAATCAGGAGCGATGGAACGCGCCGAACGCCGACGGTTCTCAAACTCAGCAAGAGGCAGCCGATGATCCGTTTGGTCATACTGCCAAGCCGGCAGCGGATGAGCAAGTTGGCGTGAGCCGACCGGTGTGGTTCGACGACCGGCTGCTGCTAGCGCGGCGTGTGACCTGGAACGGCGAATGGGTCGTGCAAGGTTGCTGGCTCGATTGGCCGCGGCTCAAAACGCGGCTGTTGTCGGAGGCAGTCGAGACGCTGCCGGATGCCGATCTGGTGCCGGTAACGGATGAGGCGGCGGCCGATCCGGGCCGGATGCTGGCCGGCTTGCCCGTGCGATTGGTGGTGGGGCCGGCATCGGTCAATGCGATGGGGGCCGTGCTGAGCCCGACGCTGCAGTGGGCATTGTGGATGGGTTGGGGCGCGCTCGCGCTGGCAACGGCGGCGGCCGCGGCGCTGTTGGCAGGAGTAATCGGACTCTCCGAACGGCGGGCGGCGTTTGTGTCGAGCGTGACGCACGAGCTGCGGACACCGCTGACGACGTTTCGCATGTACTCGGAGATGCTGGCCCGCGGCATGGTGCCCGACGCGGCGCGTCGGCAGGAGTATCTCGACACGCTGCAGCGCGAGGCGGAGCGGCTCACACTGCTGGTAGAAAATGTGCTGGCGTACGCGAGGCTCGAGCGCGGGCGGAAGCCACAGGCGATTGACCGTGTGACGATTGGCGATTTGCTGGAGCGCATCGGACCGCGGCTGTCGCAGCGGGCGGCACAGGCTGGCATGCAGTGCGGCGTGGAATTGGACGCCGATGCGCGAAGTCGCGAGCTGACGACCGATTCGAACGTGGTGGAGCAGATTCTTTTCAACCTGGTCGACAATGCGTCGAAGTACGCGACGGGTGCGGCTGACCGACGAATTCACGTGAACGCCGGCGACAACGGCCAGTGGGTGCGGCTGGCTGTGAGCGACCACGGGCCGGGGATGGAGCTGCGGCGGTTGTCCGGGCGGATGCAGCCGTTCGGCAAGAGTGCGCAGGAATCGGCCGAGTCGGCGCCGGGCGTCGGGCTCGGGCTCGCGCTTTGCGCCCGCCTGGCGCGGCAACTCGGCGGCCGCCTCGAGTTCGCATCAACGCCCGGCGGCGGGGCGACGGTGACGCTGGTGTTGCCGGTGTAGTTGGCGTCGATGGAGTTTCCCGCGGGCGTTTGGTGCTTGTTCTGGTACGAGCATTTCTTGTGTTCGCAGCGTCGTGGCCGACGCCGCTAAAGGTGGTGGGAATCGTCGAACTCGACCCACCCTACGCGTGTCGGGTATATTTGGCGGTTTGGCGCTAAGCCGCAAGCGGCTTTCCTGACCTCTGACCTCTGACCTCCAACCTCTCCCCCCGATGAAGACTGACGAACTACGCGAAAAGTATCTCGCATTTTTTGAGACCATGGGGCACAAGCGGTGTCCGAGCGATGTGCTCGTGCCGACTTGGGATCCGAGTGTGCTGTTCACGCCGGCCGGCATGAACCAGTTCAAGGATCACTTTCTTGGGAAAGTGAAGCTGGAGTTCACGCGAGCGACCACTTGCCAGAAGTGTCTGCGGACGGGCGACATCGAAAACGTGGGCCGGACGGCCTATCACCACACGTTTTTCGAGATGCTGGGCAACTTCAGCTTCGGCGATTACTTCAAGCGGGATGCGATCCATTGGGCGTGGGAGTTCTTGACCGATAAGAAGTGGCTGGGACTGCCCGCGGAGCGGCTGACGGTGACGGTGTACACCGACGACGATGAGGCGGCCGGCATTTGGGCGAAGGACGTGGGCCTCTCGCCGAATCGGATCGAGCGGTGTGGCGAGGACGAGAACTTCTGGCCGGCCAACGCGCCGAGCCAGGGGCCGGACGGCGTGTGCGGGCCGTGCAGTGAAATTTACTTTCACCCGGAAGGCAGCAAGTCGGTTGAAATCTGGAACCTGGTGTTCACGCAGTTCAACCGAGTGGGCGATCCGCCGAACAACTTGCGGCCGCTGCCGTCGAAGAACATCGACACGGGGATGGGACTGGAGCGGACGGCCGCGACGCTGCAGGGCGTGCCGACCAATTATCACATCGATATTCTGTTGCCGATCGTGCTGGCCGCGGCGGACGTGTGTGGCACGAAATACGAGTACGAATCGGACAACGGGCGGCGGCTACGGCGGATCACCGATCACGTGCGGGCCTGCACGTTTGCGGTGCACGAGAACGTGTATCCCGGCGCCAATAAGGAGAAATACGTTGTGAAGCGGCTGCTGCGGCGGGCCGTGCTCGACGGGCACCAGATGGGCATGCGGCAGCCGTTCCTGCACAAGCTGGTGCCGAAGGTGGCCGAGATGATGAAGCGGCCCTACCCGGAGCTCGGCGAGACCGTGAAGCGGGTGAGCGGCGTGATCGAAAAGGAAGAGGCCAATTTTTTTGGTACGATCGACGCGGGCTTGAACCGTATCGAGCGGGTGTTCGAGGACATGCGCCGCAAAAACACCGTCGTCGTGCACGGGGCGGTCGCAGCGGAGCTGTATCAAACCTACGGCGTGCCGCCGGAGTTGTTTGAATCGCTCGCGGCCGAACACAATCTGGCGTTCGACTGGCAGGAGTACCAGGAGGCGATGGCCGAACACGGCGAGTTGAGCGGCAAGGAAAAGCACACGGTAATGGGCGCGCACGGGCCTATGGATTCGTTGAAGCGGGCCCTGCACGGGACCGAGTTTTTGGGTTACGAGACGACCGAGGCCGAGGCCACGATCAAGGGGATCATCGCCGGTCAGGCGCCAAACGATCACTTGTGCGATCAGATGCAAGAGGTCGGGCACAAGAACGCGGTGCGCGTGGTGCTGGATCGCACGCCGTTTTACGGCGAGAGCGGCGGCCAGGTGGGCGACACGGGGAAGTTGGTAGGCGACGGCTTTGAATTCGTCGTGACCGACACGCAGAAGGACGGCGGGCTCATTGTGCACCAGGGCCACTTGCTGCGAGGCGTGATGCCCGAGGGGGCCAAGGTGCAGGCGATGGTTGACGCCGCCCGGAGGGCCGGCATTCGACGGGCCCACTCGGCGACGCATATCCTGCACTACGCGCTGCAGAAAAATCTGGGCACGCATGCCCAACAGCAAGGGTCGAAGGTGGATGAAGACTGGCTGCGGTTCGACTTTACGAACTTGAGCCCGGTGAGCGGCGAACAGTTGTCGGCGATTCAGGCAGACATTGTGGAGCGGATTGGGAAGGCGGAACCGGTGAAGTGGGAAACGCTGCCGCTGGCCGAGGCCCGCAAGCTGGGCGCGATGATGTTGTTTGGCGAGAAGTATCCCGACCCGGTGCGGATGGTGTCGATGGGCACGTTCAGCCGGGAGTTGTGCGGCGGGACGCATTTGACGAACACGCGGGAGGTTGAGCAGTTTGAGATTTTGAGCGAGGAAGGCGTGTCGGCCGGGACGCGGCGGATCACGGCGCTTACCGGCGCGAAGGCGGCGGAGCACGTTTCGAGGACGACCGGTGCGCTCGGCGAGGCGGCGAAGTTGCTTGGTGTGTCGGCACACGACGTGGCCGCGGCTGCCGGTGAGTTGGCGGCGCGGGCGCGGGAGTTGCGAAAGTCGTTGACGGGTGGGGGCGGCGTGACCGCTAAGCCGCAAGCGGCTGTAAGGAAGGCGGTGGATGCGGGGAAGCATGGGTATGAGCAGGTGAAGCAGACGCTGGCCGAAGTTGGCCGGCAGTTGTCGGTGGCGGCGCTCGAGGTGCCGCAACGGTTGGCGGCGCTCAAGGCCGACGTGGTTGCGATGGAAAAACAGCTTACCGAGCGGGCGGCGGCGGGGCCGCTGTCGGGCGAACGCCTGCTAGAGTCGGCCGAGCAAGTCGGCGGCGTCACTGTGCTGGTGCGCGAGTTGCCGGGCGTCGATCCCAACCTGATGCGGCAACTGATTGATCAAGTGCGGGGGAAGACCGCGTCGTCGGCCGTGCTGCTGGCCACGCGGCAGGGCGAAGACAAGGTGACGCTGGTGGCCGGGATCAGCAAGGATCTTCAGGGTCGGAAACTGAGTGCGGGCGATTGGATTCGGCCCGTGGCCGCGGCCGTGGGCGGCGGCGGGGGCGGCCGGCCGGATATGGCTCAGGCGGGCGGCAAGGAGCCGGCCAAGTTGCCCGAAGCCCTACAGATTGCCAAGGATACGATCCGCAAGATGTTGGGGGCGTAGCGGCCTCGGTGTAGCACAGAAGGGGTCGGGACTCTTTTTCGACTGCATGGCTGAAAGTCAAAAGACGCTGTTCGTCGAAAAAAGACTCCTGACCCCGACCCATCCAGACTCCGGCCAGGATGGCCGGGCTATATAGATTGCTTAACTGCTAGCTCACGAAGAATTCGCAAAGTTGCATTGCGGACCAGAATCGACCCGTCTTAATATGGAGTGCATCAGGCGGGCGACCGAGCGTCGTGCGAGATTAAGCTGCGCTCGGCCGCAGTCACTAATCCGAGGATCGTGCCACTCTGGCACCTCACGTGGATGGAGCGATACCGTGTCAGTACACGTAGCTGACGGACTCAAGATGGAAGTAGAGCGGGGACCGAATTGGCTGTTTGTGAAATTGCGGTCCCACGGCACACCACTGGACGAGGTTCCGCAGATTGCGGACAAGTTGTGGTCGATCGCGTCGCGGCATTTTATTTATCGGCTGGTCTTGGAGCTGGACGAGCTGGAGGCGATGCCGAGCGACTTGATGGGCCAGTTGGTCGTCCTGCAGGAACGGCTGTCGCAATGCGACGGTGCGCTGCGGATCTGCGGCCTGTCGACCGAGTGTGAAGAAACTCTGCACGACTGCCAGGCGGATACGGCGCTGCCGAATCACCCGTCGCGGGCCGAGGCCGTAATGGGGAGCGGGGAATACGCGACCGTGACCCGGACGGTGTGCTGAACATGCCGCTGCCACGAGCGGGTGGCACGCCCAGAGCATCCGGCGATGGGCGTGGTTCACACGCTTTCTCGTACCACGCCCTTCGTTGTGACTCAGGGACGTGCCACACGCGCCTACTTCTCTGCGGAGAAGTACTTCTGCCGGATTTTGCGCAGGGCGTCGAGCCCCGGCTTGGGCTTATTCTGCGCGTCGAGCAGTCCGCCGTGCGGAAAATGATGCGGCTCGGCATCCGATAGCTGGTTCCAGAGTATCACCTGGACCGTGTTCTTGGCCAACAGCAGCGGCACGTGCTGCTCGATCCAAGCCCGCTGCGATTCCAGCGACACCTCGTCGTTCGGCCCGGTGAACACGCCGACTTTGTCGTTGGCCTGCGGGTCGGCGGCCGAAGAACTGGGGACGGTGAGCGCCACCAACAGCGGGAGCTCCAACAGGCTCCACGTATCGATCAGCCGGCTAATAGCGAGCGGTCCGCGGTGGATCGACCCGCCCGGATGATAGTCGACGTCAATTTGCAGCCCAACGCCGGACAGGCCCAAGTCGGCCCGAGTCAGCGCGTCGGCAAAATGCAGCGGCGCCAAATCGAGCTGCTCGTTGGCCAGAAACTCGGCCCACGGTTGATCGAACGTGATTACGACCGGCGTCGTGGGATCGAGCTGGCGGACGGTATTGATCGCCTTGGCGGCAACCTGCAGGCGGGCCTCTTCGTTGAGTCCCAGCGCGTGGCCGTGGGTCATTCGTGCGGCCACCTGCCAGAGATGCACTCGGCCGCGATAGCGCTCGACCACGTGGCGGACGTGATCGAGCATGAACGACAGCAGGCTATTGAGGTCGCCTTCCCACAGGTAGGTCCAATCGGGCACGCCGCGGTCGTCGAGCTCCAAGAGCGGGCCGGCGCAGACGCGTAGGCCGGCCTGCTGGGCCCATTGGATTTGGGCGTCGGCGATCTCCCAATTGCGGCGGCCTTCGAGGACCTGAATTTTCCGCCAGGTCGTGGGAACCGACACCATATTGAAGGCTGAGGACAACTGCCGGGCGACGGCCGCACTCGGCTGGCCCTCGCCCAGGTGCACGCCGAACCAGGGTGTGATCGGACGCGCCTGGCTGCGACGGACTTCCAGCGACTGCTGGGCATACTCGATGGCGAGGCGATCCATCGCGCCGGCGGTGGTGGCGAGCGATCGTTCGGCCCAGCCGGCGGCGGCCGGCCCGTCGTTCTGCATCGTGGAAGCCCGCGAGAATTGAAGGGTTCCTTCCAAGACTTGCGCACGGAGTGCGGCGGGGATGGCGACGCCCATCATTTCCCACTGGGCCACTTGATTGCGGAGGCTGTTGACCATGCCGCGGGCCAGCTCGACTTCGAGCAAGTACGGCCGGTCGCGTTCCATCAACGTGGAGGTGCCGGCGAGAACCTGGCCGGCGCCGTCGATCTGCCAGGGCACGAAGACGCGGCCGGAATCGCTTTCGTTCCGCTCGACGATCAGTTGATTGCCGCTAAAATACGCGCGCCCGAACCAGGGGAGTTCGTCCGGGCCCACCATGTGGACGTGCTCGAGGCCGCCCGGCGGAATGCGATCCCGATCATGGACGATGAGACGTAGCTGGCCCATGGCGCGGGAAACCTCGGTACGTTTTTCGCGTGTGAGGTTGGTGAGTTCGAGCTGTTCCGGTGCGGCGAGGCAAAGGGGACAATCCCATTTTTGCGGAGCAAAAATTGGGACAGTCCCCGGACGCGATTTTACCCGCCGAGCGGAGGGCCAACAACCATAGCGGGGGCGGCGGGCAACGCGGTATACTCGCGGTGGCGTCGCAGCGGTCTCGCACGAATCGAGCAGGGTTTTCCCTCCCCCTCGAAAACTAACAGGACTGGATTCCGTTATGCCTTCCACGATTACGAAAACATCTTTGGCCAACCTGCCGGTGCGGAGCGGCAAGGTTCGCGATATTTACGACCTGGGCGACCAATTGCTCTTGGTGAGCACCGACCGCATCAGCGCGTTCGACTGGGTGTTACCGACGGGCATTCCGGACAAGGGGCGGGTGCTGACGCAATTGAGCCGCTTCTGGTTTGAACGGCTCGACGTGCCGAACCACATGCTGTCATGCAACGTGGGCGAGATGGAGCTGCCAGCGGGGGTGGATCGGGCACCGCTGGTGGGCCGTTCGATGCTCGTGCGGAAGGCGGAAGTGGTGCCGATCGAGTGTGTGGTACGCGGCTACTTGTCCGGCTCCGGGTGGAAGGAATATCAGGCGACCGGCGCCGTGTGCGGTATCGAGCTGCCGACCGGGCTCCGGGAGAGCGATAAGCTGCCGGGACCAATCTTCACACCGGCGACGAAGGCCGAGCAAGGCGAGCACGACGAAAACATCACCTACGACGAGGCCTGCGCGCGGGTTGGCAAGGACCTGGCCAGGCAACTGGCCGAGCGGAGCGTCGCGCTCTACACGCAGGGTGCGGATCACGCGGCCCAATGCGGAATCATCGTCGCCGATACGAAGTTCGAGTTTGGCCTGTTCGACGGCGAGTTGATCCTGGTCGACGAAGTGCTGACGCCTGATAGCTCGCGGTTCTGGCCGGCGAACGAGTATCAGCCGGGCCGGGGACAGCCCTCGTACGACAAGCAGTTTGTCCGCGATTGGCTGACCCAGACCGGTTGGGATAAGAACAGCCCGCCGCCCGAGCTGCCGGACGAAGTCGTCAATAAGACGCGGGCCAAATATATCGAGGCCTTCGAGCGGCTGACGGGCGACGCGTTTCCGTGGAAATAGAATGGAGATAGGGGGCATCCGTATGCGCACCGGCACGATGGTGATTTTGCTGGCGGCGCTGGGGTTCTGCCTGATCGGGTTTGCCGGGACGTTCTGGCAAGAGGACGACACGAAGCGGTTCGTCATGCGGGCGTTGTACGGTTCGGCCGGTTTGGTGTTCCTGATTACCGCGATTTGGGCCTCGCGGCCGGAGAAGCCGGACCAAGAGAAGAAGAATTGACGTGGGTGCCATGCCTGTGCCCGGGCATCATGCGCAGCATATTCGGCGGCGCAGGCATGTGGTTGGAGCGTACCGATCATGCTTACGCGACTGACTTCGGCGAGCTCAGTCGAGTCGCGCCGCGAAAGCATGCCACCCGCTGCTGTGCGCTTATCCGCGCAACCTTCGCCGACTGACGACGGTCCCCAGCGCGAGCAACCCCACCGCCGTCAAGACAATCATCGACGGCTCGGGCACGGTCGAAATCGTATCGATCACCACCTGATCGATAAACGTGCCGTTGGGTACGAAGAGCACCACTTGCTCCCAATCAGGATTGGGCCGGAGAGTCCAATCCTGGTAGAAGTACGATGAACTGGTGCCGACGGTGCCCGGCACGATCGGACCGGCCAATTCGGTGACGGCGTTCCCGTCCCCCGGCACACCTAAGAACCCAAACACACCCGTAGTCGGAGTAGTGCCGGTGTAGGTGACCTGGAGACGGAGAAACTTGAACGGTTCCTGGTCGATCCAGTTGGGAACGTTGAACGCCAGCGTGCCGCCGTTGGTGCCCGTGCCAAGGAAGCCGCTGCCGGCGGTGTAGGTGAGGCCGGCGGAGGCAACTCCGGACGGATGCGGGGCACCACCGGGAAAAGCGGTGTCGAGCTGCGGCTTGAAGTCGCCCACAATCAGGGGCACGCTGTCGCCGTCCGGATGAAGCGGATTGGCGCCGTCCTCGTCGAAATCCCATTCGGCGGATGTGGACCGGTTCGCCGCGCCAAGCCGCGGCCACGAGGGTGGATTCACGTCGTCCCCCCGCGCCATCTGCCCGGCACCTACCAACACACAAAGAACCAACGCCAGTCGCCGCTCCAGCCGCACCGCATGCACGCTCGTCATGGCTGAATCCCCCGATGTAGAAAAGTCACATGTGCCACGAATCCCAGACGAAAAAAGGTCCGCCGAGGCGGTCAGCCTCGGGGACCCTTTGGAATTTCGTAATACTCGTGAGTCCGACCCGTCCTTCCACAAAAGGTGAACAGGAACGTTCCACGGTAGTAGGCTAATCAAGGCGGCGTAAGATGTCAATAACTATCTTGAAAATTATCTCCGGCAATCGACGCCGGCGGTCCAACGACTCCCGCCGCGGAATGATCGGTCCGGACCGGCTGGGGACTCCGATGGGGCCTCGGCCAACGCCTATGGCCGACCGAATCGCTCGGCTAGAATAGACTTTCAGACGGCCTCACGCCGTAACCGACGTTCTGACGAAAAAACATGCTGCGTTATTGGACCGCTGGCGAATCGCACGGGAAAACGCTGATCGCGCTGGTGGACGGTTTTCCAGCCGGGGTGCCCGTCGACGTCGGTCCGATCAATGTCGAGCTGCGGCGGCGGCAGGGCGGGTATGGGCGCGGCGGCAGGCAGCGGATCGAGACCGATGCGGTCAATATCTTGAGCGGCGTGTGGAAGGACGTCACGCTGGGCAGCCCGATCGCGCTGGAAGTGCCCAATCGGGACAGCAAGCTGGACCGGCTCGATGATCTGCCGCGGCCGCGGCCTGGTCACGCGGATCTCACTGGCGCGATGAAGTTTCTGGGCTCGATTCGCGGCGTGCTGGAACGGGCCAGTGCGCGGGAAACAGCCGTGCGGGTGGCGGCCGGGGCGCTGGCGAAGCAATTGCTGGCTGAGTTTGGCATCACGGCGTTTGGGTATGTCGTCGAGTTGGGTGGCGAGCGGATTGAGCCGGTCGATGCGCCGCTGGACCAGTTGCGGGCGATTCGCGACCAGAGCGCCGTTTACGGACTCAATCTCGACCGCGATGACGCGATCAAAGCGCACATCGATGCGGCCGGCAAGGACGGCGACACGCTGGGAGGCATTGTCGAGGTTCGGGTGGACGGGTTGCCGTTCGGTCTGGGCACGCACGCGCAGTGGGATCGCAAGCTGGACGGGCGGCTGGCCCAGGCGGTGATGGCCGTGCAGGCGATCAAGGGGGTGGAGATTGGATTGGGATTTGCGGCGGCGCGACGGCGCGGCTCGCAGGTGCACGACCCGATTCAATACGATGAGTCGCAGCGCGATTCGCCCAACCTGGGCTTCGTGCGGCCGACCAATAACGCGGGCGGGCTGGAGGGAGGCATGACCAACGGGCAGCCGCTGGTGGTGCGGGCGGCCAAGAAGCCGATCAGCACGCTGGCCCGCCCGTTGGAGTCGATCAATCTCCAGACCAAGGCGAAGCAGGAGGCGAGCTACGAACGGAGCGACATCTGTGCCGTGCCGGCGGCGAGCGTGATTGTCGAGAACGTGGTGGCGTTCGAGGTGGCGTGTGCGCTCGTGGATAAGTTTGGCGGCGACAGCTTGCCGGAGATGAAGGCGCGGTATGCGCTGTTTCTGGAGATGGCGCGGGAGAAGTAGCGAGCTAAACCGCAAGCGAGCATGGCGCCGCTTCGACGGTAAAGACTTCGATGGGTTCGTTGAAGCCGGATAGTTTGGCTTGGCCGATTTCGCGCGTGTGCAGGCGATTGGATAGGCGAATTGCTGTGGCGTGCGTGACCAGAATCGGCACGTTGAATTCTTTGGTTGCTTTCTCCAGCCGGCTCGTCAGGTGGACGTTGGTGCCGCGCGGGCCGTACTTCGAACGGCGGCGGCTGCCGGCGTTGCCGACCTGGACCAGGCCGGTGTGCACGCCGATGCCGAGCCGCAGGTCGGTGCCCAGCACGCCGGCCCAGTCGGCGGCCACTTCGGGAAGCGTTTCGACCATTCGCAGCGCGGCGCGGCAGGCCAGCTCGGCGTGATCGGCCTGGTCGGCCGGCGCGTTCCACATCGCCGACAGGCCGTCGCCGTAGTAGTCGACCACCAGGCCGTCGTGGTCCATGACGGCCGCGGTGAGGCAGTCCATCACCTGGCCCAACAGCTCGCACGTCAGATTCATGTCGAGCGCTGCCGACAGCTCGGTGAAGCGGCGGAGATCGACGAAGAGCAGCGTGACTTCCCGCTTCTCGGCGGCCAGGCGATGTGGTTTCTGTTCGCCTCCACCGTCGGCGAGTTGCTCCAGGAGCACGCGGCGGCGCTCGCTCTCGGCTTCGTGCTCGAGGCGGCTAATGCCATCGCTTACCGTGCCCGCCAAGAGCTCGATGAGATGCGCTTCGAGGTAGCGAATGCCGCGGCGGTTGTTGCCGTGGCGGATCGAGCGGTAGCCATAGATCGCGCCGCACAGCCGGCCGGCGGCGTTGCGGACTGGTGAGACGACGACGGCGGGCTCGAGCGCAGATTGCAGCACCCAAGGGGTACCCGGGATTGCGGATTGCGGATTGGCATCTGCTCTTTGGAACAACGTCTCCGGATACTCAAGTAGTCGATCAAGGACCGCAATGTCGCAGTGGATGCCGAGCTCGGGATGCGGTAGGTGACTGGCGGCGATCTCCCACTGGTTGTCGCGGCGGCGGAGCACCATCGCGCCGTCGAGGCCGATGGCTTCGACGGCGGCACGGGCGGCTTGAACGTATAGTTCCTGCAGGCTGTTGGTCCAGCGGTTGAGCGCGCCGAGGGCGGCGAACCACTTGGACAACGTAGTGGGCGATGGGCCGCTCGTTGGCCGCGTGGGGAGTGAGCCGGGTTTGGATTCGGCGCCGCTCCGCAGCTCGCGGTGCAGCTTCTCCAAAGTGCGGAACGACTGGGACTGCTTCGCATTCGAATCGGTGATCTCAAATCGCGTGTCGCCAATGACGAACCGGGCCGGCACGGGCAGGCGCTGCGGGCCAATCGGGCCGCGTTGTGAATCGTCCTGCCACTCGGCTTGGCAGTCGGTCGTTGCCAGGGCGATGCCGTCGCCGTCGGCGATGATTTCCAGAAGCGCATCGACGTGATCGGCGCACGACCGGTCGACGGCCATCCAAATTGGCGGATCGGCCTCAGCGCGTGCCAGCGTCAGTGGGCCGCCGGCGTGGCGAAACTGCCGGTGCTGGCGCGGATTGTGGAGGGCGATTTCGAGCATGGCGGGACGCGGGCCGGAGACTGGGGCAGTGCTTTATGTCTATACGAGAGAATAGGTTATGGAAGCGCAAGGGGCTGGAAAACCAGGGGGTCGGGACTCTTCCGCGACTGGGGAGCTAAATCGCAGGCGATGGTTTTCGGTCGCAAAAGAGTCCCGACCCCAGTTGCGCGTCTGCTAGCGGCAGTGTTATGGACAGTTGCCGGCGTTTTCGGAATAATCCGCGCGCGATTATGGCCACGTGATAGCTCCATTACTCCGGCCAGGATGGCCGGGCTACGTACCTACGGATGGGATGGACCGCTCAAAATATCGGCTTGGCGGCGGGCTGGCTGGCCGTCGGCTGGGTGCTTGTGCAAAGCCTCGCGCTGGCAGTCGGCACGTGGCGGCATCGCGCGCGGCGGGAGCGCCAGTATGCCGAGCGGAGGGCCGAGTTTTGCCGACGTGTGGACGTGGCTGCGCGGGCGGCGCGGGCCACGCATGCGATCCCCGATTGGGAGGGTTGGCGGCCGTTTCGCGTGGCCGCGATCGTCGATGAAGCGCGGGACGTGAAATCGTTTTACCTGTCGCCGGTGGATGGCCGGCCGCTGGCGGTGTTTGCGCCGGGTCAGTATTTGACGTTCCGACTGCCGCTCGGCGGCGGGCAACCGCCGCTGGTACGTTGCTATTCGCTGTCGGATCGGCCGCGAGAAGATTTCTTCCGGTGCACGATCAAGCGCGTGGCGGCGCCGGCCGATCGGCCCGATTTGCCGCCCGGCCGCGGCAGCAGCTTCTTTCACGAATCGATCCAGGTGGGCGACGTGATCGACGTGCGTGCGCCGGCAGGCACGTTTCTTATCGATCCGCTGGCAAGCGAGCCGATCGCGCTCGTGGGCAGCGGCATCGGCATCACGCCGCTGGTGAGCATGTTGGATGCGATTGTCCACGCCGGCCGCGAGCGCGACGTGTACGTGGTGTTCGGCTTCCGCAACAGCCGCGAGCAACCGTTCCGCGAGCACGTGCAGAAGCTAGCGCTGGCGAACCCGAATATCCGGCTGCACGTGAGCTATTCGGCGCCGCTGGCGGATGATGTATGGTACCGCGATTACAACCATCGCGGCCGGGTGACGATCGAGCGCGTGCGGGAGGCGCTGCCGTCGAATAATTTTCGTTTTTACGTGTGCGGGCCGGGCGAGATGATGGCATCGCTCGTGCCGGCACTGTGGGAGTGGGGCGTGCCCGAGGCGCATGTACACTTCGAGGCGTTCGGGCCGGCCAGCGTCAAGCGGTTGAGTGCCGGAAACGCCGCACTCCGCCATGTCGAGCCATGCGACGTGCGGTTCGAACGCAGCGAGCGCGACGTGGTCTGGGACGGCTCGTTCGCGTCGCTGCTGGAGTTCGGCGAGGCGGCCGGCATCGCCCTGCCCTCCGGATGTCGGGCGGGCAGCTGCGGCGAGTGCATGGTCGGCGTACGCAGCGGGAAGGTGCTGCCGCTGAAGCCGCCCGGCATTCCCGTGCCGGAAGGTCACTGCCTGACGTGCATCAGCGTGCCAACGGGTGAGCTGGTATTGGATGTTTGAAAAATAGTCTCGCGCAGAGACGCAGAGGCGCAGAGAAAGACAATTGGGATCTTGGAATCATGCTTGTCTTGGCACGGAAGATGACGTACTTGCGGATTTTCTATTTCTTCGTCTGCGCCTCTGCGTCTCTGCGCGAGATTTTTCTTTGCTTCGTCGCGGGTGTGACCGTATTGTCATTGCTGTGCTGTGCGGGCAGTGCGGCGGAGCCGGAGGTTGGGCCGCTGGTGCGGGATCTGGCCAAGATTGTTGGGTCGGATCAGTGTGCCAAGTGTCACGAGAAGGAGGTGCAACAGTGGATGCGGACGCCGCATTTCGCCACGTTCGATACCTTGCACCGCTTGCCGCAAGCCAAGCAGATTGCCGATCGGCTGGGGTTGGCGTCGATCAAGCGCAACGAGACGTGCGTGCGCTGCCACTACACGGAGCAGGACCAGGAGGGGCGAGTGCGGGTGGTGGCCGGCGTGTCGTGCGAATCGTGTCACGGGGCGGCCAAGGATTGGATCGCGATTCATGCCGATTACGGCGGGCCGAACGCGACGAAGGCCTCGGAGTCGGCCGAGCATCGCCAGGACCGGCTGAAAGCGAGCATCGCGGCCGGGATGAATAATCCGCACAACGTGTATCTCGTCGCGCGACAGTGCTACGACTGTCACACGGTGCCGGACGAATCGCTGGTGAACATCGGGCAGCATGTGGCGGGCAGCCAGGATTTTGAGCTGGTGGCATGGTCGCAGGGCATCGTGCGGCACAACTTTTTGCGAACGGGCGGCTCGGCGAACGGGGCGTTGAGCCCGGCCGAGCTGCGCGTGCTGTACGTCGTGGGAGTGCTGGCCGATCTGGAGTACAGCCTGCGGGCCGTGGCGATCGCGACCGACAAGGGCGCGTTCGGCGCGGCAAGCGCCCAGCGGGCGGCGCGGATGAAGCACCGCCTGCACGAGATTCAGCGATTGGTGGACGACCCGCTGTTGGCGCCGGCGCTCGCGGCGGTGGCAACGGTCGAGCTGCGGCTGGGCAACGCAGACGCGATCAAGGCGGCGGCCGACGAGGTCGGAATTGCCGCATACAACTTTGCGGACGAAGCCGACGGCAACCGACTGGCGGCGCTCGACCCGCTGTTGCCACAGCCCGCACAATACAAGAACTGAATTCGAGACACTTTTTCACCACAGAGTACACAGAGGTCACAGAGAAGAATCAGTGAGTCTCTGTGACCTCTGTGTACTCTGTGGTGAATTCAATCTTAATGAGTGAATTGAATGTCTGAGTTGGAAATTGCTGTCGCGCGGCCGCAGCGTTGGGATGAGCCGTTCGGCGAGATGACCGACGCCGACGTCGACTCATTGCTGCAGATTCCGCCGTTTTGCCGGATGGATGCGAGCGCGTTTCCGCCGACGTTGCCGCTGCGCGGGATATTGCGCGGCGATACGCGGATTGTGCGCTTTGAGACCGGCGATCTCATCGTCCGCGAGGGCGACTATGGGCATAGCGCGTTTCTGGTGCTTGCGGGCACGGTGCGAGTAGTGCTGGAGCGGCTCGACCCGAAGTTGCTGGGTCGCGATGAATCGCCGCGGCGGAGCTGGCGGCAGGCCGTCGCGCAGTTGTGGGAGAACTCGCGGCTGCCGGAAGTGCGGCGGGCGGTTGGACCGCAGGATGAAGCCAATGGCGCCACCGGGATTCGCCGGGAAGACAACGCGATGCGCGTGTTTTTGCAGGACGTGCCGCGGCTGCTTGCGAATACGGGAACGGTGCAGCTTGGAGCGGGAGAGATCTTCGGCGAACTGGCGGCGCTGGGGCGGACGCAGCGGACGGCCACGGTGTTGGCCGATGGGGCGGCGAAGCTGTTGGAGATTCGTTGGCAGGGACTGCGGGACTTGATGCGGCGGACGCCGGCGATCCGTGAGCACGTCGACGAGCTGTACCGGCAAAATAGTTTGCGCGTGCATCTCCGCGAGACGCCGCTGTTAAGGGAGTTGCCCGCCGACGCGCTGAAACGCGTGGCGGGGGCGACGGTATTCGAGTCGTATGGCAATTTCGATTGGTACATCGACTTCAACTCGAAAAAGGGGACAGGTCCATTTTCGCCACCGCCTGAGGGGTCGATCGGCTCGGAAGAACCGAAAATGGACCAGTCCCCTTTTTCCCTTGAGCCGCTCATCGCGGCCGAGGGCGATCGACCGACGGGGCTGCTGTTGGTGCGGAGTGGTTTTGCTCGTGTCAGCCGGCGGCATGGGCATGGGCACCAAACCGTGGCCTATCTGGGCAAGGGGCAAGTGTTTGGTTTTGAAGAACTGGCGGCCGGCGACGAAGCTGTGTGGCGACATTCGCTGCGGGCGTTGGGGTACGTGGACGTGCTGCGGATTCCGGTGGAGGTGGTGCGGGACGCGGTGCTGCCGTATTGTCGATTGCGGATTGCGGATTGCGGATTGCGGATTGAAAACGGCTATTCACATTCCGAAATCCGAAATCCGAAATCCGAAATCGATCCGCGGCTGCTTGATTTTCTGGCCGATCATCGCTTCCTCAACGGCACGCAGACGATGCTGATCAATCTGGATCGGTGTACGCGATGCGACGATTGCGTGCGGGCCTGCGCGGCGACTCACGACAACAACCCGCGGTTCATCCGCCAGGGTCCAAAGCACGACAGCCTGATGGTGGCCAACGCCTGCATGCACTGCGTCGACCCGGTGTGCATGATCGGCTGTCCGACGGGGGCGATCGGCCGCGACGCGGAGACGGGCACCGTGCGGATCAATGACCGGACGTGCATCGGTTGCGCAACGTGCGCCAACAGTTGCCCGTACGAGGCGATCCGGATGGTGGAGATCCGCGACCCGGCCGGGGCCATGCTCATCGATCGAGCGACGGACCAGCCGATCCAGAAGGCGACGAAGTGCGACTTTTGTGCGGGCCAGCTTACGGGGCCGGCGTGCCAGAATGCTTGCCCGCACGATGCGCTGGTGCGCGTCGACATGGCCGATTTGAACGGATTGGCGGCGTGGCTCGCGCGGTAAGACGAAACTAATTAATCCGCCGATCTGAGTAATTGAGTGATGCGATCGTTTGCTCATCGACGGGCTAGGAACGCGGGCGCCACGATGGTGGCGGTGGCCGGGATATGGCTGTTGGTCCGCGCGCAGGAGCGAAATCTGGCGTCGTCGGCTTTTACGACTGGCTATCTGCTATTGGCCGCGGTGT
>JBIOWO010000143.1:0-7143 GCA_044868555.1 Lacipirellulaceae bacterium
AATTACCACGCCCATCGCCGGAGGCTCTGGGCGTGCCACCCGTTCGATGATTTTTTCGATCATGTCGGCAATTCCACTCGGTGGGTGGCATGCTCTCGCCGCGTCAGCGGCGTGAGCATGAAACCGAAGCGACACGACATGCTTACGCGGCTGCGCCGCGAAAGCATGCCACCCGGTTCTATGTCACTTAGGCACCGCTTCCGTTTCCTTAAGCTTCTGAACTTTGGCCAGTGTCTCTTGTGGCTTTTCCAGCGCGCTCGTTCGGCATCCCTCGCAGCAGATGAACACGGGCTGACCATCGATCATGAGCTTGACGGGCGTGCCCATCACGCCGAGGCGATTCTTGGGGAGTACCGGACAAAAGCGCTGTGCGTCGGCCAACCTATGATCTTCCGGCGACAGCGCGGCTAGCGCGGCCTCGATCTTGGCGTCGGGATCGTCGGGCGTGGACGGGCGAACCGTCGTCGTGGACGAGGCCCGCGCCTGCGAGCCGCCGCTGCCGCCGAAGTAAATCGAGCCGGCCGCCGGATTGAGCCGCGTTTCGGCATCGACCAGGAACGAGCCGCTCGTGACCACGCGGTCGCCCTGCGCGAGCCCGCTCAGCACCGGATAAAATCGCACGCCGTCCGGCCCGACCATCCGCGGCCCAATCTTGACCTCGACGCCTTCGAAAACGCCGGGCGTGGTTTCGCGGTAGACGATCCGTTGGCTGCCGGTGTCGATGATGGAGCCTTCGGGAATCGCCAGCATCCGTCCTTGCACCAGATTTTGTTGCACCGCTTCGCCGCCGGGCAGATTGGCGAACAGCGGCACGTCCTTGGGCGACACCTTGAGCGTGACGGTGGCAGTGCTGCCGGGCCGCAGCTTATGTCCCGGATTCGCCAACTCGAAGCGCACTGTCACCGTGCGGGTGTCCTGGTCGACGTGCGGATAAATGAACGCCAGCTTGCCGTGAAACACTTCGTTGGGAAATGCCCGCGTGACGGCCGACACGGTGATCCCGTCCGGCGAGTCGCTGCCCACCGAGCCGTCGTCATTGAGCCGCGGCAGCAGGGCCAGGTCGTCCTCGTAGAGTTGCGCCTGAATCCAGACGGTCGACAGGTCGGCCAGTTCGTACAGCGGCGTCCCGCGCTCGACGTATTGTCCTTCGCGGACGTACTTGGTGATCACGTGTCCGCTGACGGGCGACGGAATTTTCAGTTCGGTCTCCGCTTTGCCGGCAGCGACGATTTCCTCGAGTTGCGCGTCGTCGATGCCCCACCGCTGCAGGCGGACCCAATCCGGATCGCGATGCAGGTCGCCGCCGCTGCGGCGCTGCGCGTCGAGCAGGTTCTGCACGGCGACGACGAGCTCCGGGCTGTAAAGCAGGGCGAGCGGTTCACCGGCGCGGACCATCTGGCCGGTCGTGTTGGCGTACAGCTTGTCGATCCGCCCGGCCACGCGGGCCGCCACCGTGCGTTGGCCGCGCTCATTGAACTCGACGAAGCCGACGGCGGTGATCTCCTTGGTGAGCGGCTGAAAATCGACGGGCCAGGTCTCGACGCCGGCCAGCACGACGCGGTAGGGCGAAAGCTGCACACGACTCACAACTCCTGCCGGCAGGGCCGCGGCCTGCGCTGTGCCTTTCTTCCGCTTCGAGAGCGGCATGAAACAAATGGGACACTTCTCGCCCGGCTTGTCGCGAATCACCGTGGGGTGCATCGGGCAGAAGTATTCGACGTCCGACGCGGCGGCCGCCTCCGGCGTCGTCGGTCGCGTCCATTTTTCCCAGTTTGCAACGAGCCAATCCCACTGAGTAATGATGATCCCAATCACCAGCAGGATGCCGATGAACCGCAGCCGGGCCAGTTTCACGAGGATCAGGAAATGGAACCACCACCACGCCTTCCGCCAGCCAGTCAGCTCGGGCGGGGCGCGCAATCCGCCTTCATCGTCGAAGCTCGGCTGTCGGTCCAGCGTCTCGTCGCGCATCGAAGGTCGATTGCTATTTGCCATTTATCTATTCCTCAATTCCAAATTGCCGTGGTCGATTGGGATAGGTCTCGTTCACTACCACATGCCGTCAGCATTCCGGTCCCAAATGCTTTACCATTTATCGCCGGCGTCGGCCTAGACGGAAAACGATTGCCGGATCTAAGGACGGCAGCCGTGGCACAAGCCCGCCAAACAATTGGTGCTAAGTGGGCCGGCCCGGCACGGCTGCCCCCGCTTACTGCTAGCAGCCACAACGTCGGCCGCCACGTCGACCGTTGACACTGGTCGGCTGCGGCTCCGACTTCGTTGAGGCCGGAGCCGAGCCATGATCCATGTCTTCCATGCCGATCATTTTCATCCCGTCCATGCCCATCATGGTCATGCAATTGCCGCAGCCGCACATGCCGCGACTCATCCTGCCGTTTTCCATCGGCGTCCCTTGCATTCCCTGGTGCGCTGGCATCGGCATTCCCGCGTGATCCATGGGCGATACATCGCTATTAGCCGCCTGTTCCGCCGGCTTTGCCACAGCGGCCTTCACCGGCTTGAGCGCCATCCGACACAGAGGGCAAACCCCAGGCCGGGCTTGCACAATTTGCGGATGCATGGGACACGTGTAGGCCAACTCCGGCGGTGCAATAGGAGCCGCCATTTGCGGATCGGCCGGCATCTTGGCCGCCGGCTCTGGCTGTCCGGCAAAAGCGGCAACGCTAGCCGCGACCAAGAGGATCGCCGCTGCCGGCGCGAGTGCGCGAAAACTAATACTCATCTTACGGTCCTTTCTATTCGATGGGGAAAAAGCGCCTGTGACACGACAACTGCTTCGTCCTCTCCCAATGCGCCCGACTACAGATTTCCGGCCTTGATTCCCGCTTTGGCGAGCAAGTCGATCACCTGGGCGCTAGTGAGATTCCCTTTCGCGTCGAAAGCGATTCCTACGGAATGTTGCGCCGGATAGGCGGCCACTTGCTTGACGCCGGCTACTTTACTCAACACCTCCTTGACCTGCTTGGCGGTCGCGTCGTCTTTCAGCTCGGGAACCTTGAGCGCGAGCCAGCCGCCGTAGTGCATGTTGCCGCCCATCATGTGGGGCGTGGCCTCGATCTTGCGCGCTACCTGCTGCGTGGAAAGTACGGTTTCATCGAATTCCACGCGGGCGTTCTTCGTCTTCCAATCGACCTTGATCAAGCGAATCCCCTTGATGTTGCGCAGCGACGACTCGACCGTCGCTGTGCAGGCCGGGCAGTGCAGGCCGGTGATCAGCAACGTGGCCTTGGTGGTCTCTTTCTTTGCCTCGGCGGTCGCGCGTGGCTCGTCCGCAGCAGAAGTCGATCCGAAAGCAAGTACTGCCATTCCCGCAAACAACATTAGTCTGGTCATGTAAATTCTCCGTATTACGAAATGCCGGGTGGGAATTGTCATCCCTGGCCCGGCCTTGGTCGGACCAGGGATGGCGACGATTTTTGTTTCACGAAACGAGGCCACGACGTGCATCGTTCCAGTTCTGACTACAGGCCGCGATACTTACGCGGATCGGTCTTCGGCAGCAAGTAAGCCGGCGTGCGCGAGGACCGCGAGGGCCGCGTGGACCGCATCCTGGGAGCCGCATCCGACCGCACCGACGATGGAGCATTGTCATTGCTCATCGAAGGCTCGTAGGAAAAGCTCCGCCGCTCCGACGGCGTCTGGGCCACCGCCGGCGGCGCTTGCTCCGACCGCACGATCACGGGGGCCGATGCGCGGTACTGCGACCGCCTCATCATGCCGGACGACGAACGGCCGTGTTGCGCCCATGCCTTGGAGTTGTAATCTCGGAAGTCAGCCCGGACAGTTGCCGTGGCGAACAGTCCAACGATTGCTGCTGCCATCATCAGTGATTTGAAGAACGAGTACATGGCTTTCCGCCTTTCATGAAATGAGAAAGCAGTCGATGCCGATCCAACATGGATCAGCCTGATCCATCCATGGACATCCCGCGCCCGCCCGCTTGCCTGTTCAACCACGCAGTTTGCGAGCGTGCGCGGCGCGGCGACTTGGTCGCCGCAAACTGTCAGATGCGCGACGAACGCCACGATTTCCATCAACGTCGGATCAATCCGACGCGGAGGAATCGCGCGGCAAATCGCGCCCAGAAGGCGCAGCATCGAAATAAGACGCTGCGCTGGACAGAATCAAATCACCAGCCGGTGCAGAATCACGACAAGGTCGTTCGGGGGACGACCTGTGTTGAAGTCGAGCGTCCGGGCGATTCCCGGATGATTGAGCGACGGCGGTTGGCCGAATTTTGCCACGGCAAACGCCACGAGCTGGAGATCGTCAACGGCAGTGGACGGCACAACAGTCGCCGGAACTACGTCGTGCAATGCAATCGACGTGCAATGATGGCCTTGCAGCCGCTCCGGGCCGGCAGAACCGGTATCGCAGTTCGTCGGATGGCAGCGATCCGCCGCTTCCGTTTCGCTGCAGCAACTGCAACGGCGATGATCGAAGCCCACGTGAGTGCAACACGGATGGACGGCTGTGCTCTGGCTCTGTCCCGCCCCACCGGTCATCTCGGAGCAGCAGCCGCAGTGACAGACCCACTCGAAGTGCCCCGTGCAGCCGCAGCCGACCAGCGTTCGGCCGTTTAAGACAACCAGCGGCATGGCGGCCCAAATGACAGCCACTTGGAAATGGCGGCGGACAAGTCGAGTTAGTCGAGTGCCGACCATGATACGCGATCCAATGATGCGGGCGGGTAATTTCAGTATCCCATTATTTGGATGCAAATCTACTTATCCAGTTACACGATACGAGACTTCTACTCAATTTGTTCGGCACATCCCATACCAAACGATGAGCGGATGGTCCCCGATTTGACCGTCCGGGAGTTCCATTGCAAGCCCGACACCCTCAATTATACCCCCATTCGGGTATTCTGGCGGGAGGCTTCAAAGTGAGCGAAAAAGGCCGATTCTTCGTTAAGAAGCGCCACTTCCCGCGCTGATGGCAACCCGGCACCAGCAAGCGATCGTATAGCTCAATTGCTGGAACTTGGAGTGGACTGCAAGTCACTCGCCAATGACCGGTTACGGCCAACCGCGTGTGACGGCAGTGTGCCAGATTGGACCACCTCGTAGTGGGACGCGAGCTGAATTGAATCGCCCTGCCGCCGCCATTGTCGATCGAGCTCGGCGACGGTTGGAATCTCATAACATGCTTTGAGCGCAGCATCGTAGCCGTGCTTGCTCGCCTGGTCGACGAACTCCACGAACTGCTCGGGGCTCTTGCGCGCGACCAGGAATTGCGTCAGCGAAGCACTTTGGCCGTAGAAAGCTCCCAGCCGACTTGGCGCTGGATAGTCATCGGTCGTGACGAGCTCCCCGGCCGAATATGTCGTACGATTTGCAATCGCGTCTCGGAGCTCTGTAGCGTGGCGATTTTGTTTGGCCGGCGAGTCGGCAAGAATCGCCATTCCCTCGTCGGCCCACCGCGGCACCGCCCTGGTTGGAAAGCGATCTCGCAACACGACGTGTGTTAGCTCATGCGGCAATGCCGCCGACAGATAATCGGTCGAGCCGCCCACGAGGTCGATTCGGCGGCCAGTGATTTGGCCTTGGTCGACCTTCACCAACGACGAACCGACTGTGCGTTCGCTGCCGCGGCCAACCGTTGCCACGTAATTGCGCTGGTTGGCATAGAGAACTATTTGGCAGCGCGGACTCCAAGGAGCCGATGGAGCTTCATTCAACCATTTGACATGCAGCGCCGCCCGCAACGCCTCGGCATGGCGCGCGAGATTCGCGCCCTGCGTTTGCGAGCCTTCACAGCAGATTTGAAAGTTGCGAGTCTCCAACACGAACCAGCGACCGTGCTGATAAGTCCGCTCGACAAGGGAGCAATCTGTTCCTGCGCAGCGGGCGCCGGGGCCGCACTCTGCAGCGAGGTATTGTGGCACACTGGAAACGCAACATATGAAAACGGTCAGCGCCGCTTGAAGTTTCTTCCGATTCGGCATTTCTCCTTCGCCCGCCTCACCGCCTGAGGTTCGGCGGGCGAAGAATGCAAGCGATGTGCCGCCGGCGTTGCTCCTGGGCGCGGTACGAGCGCGAAGACGTCCGCAAGTCCTTGTCGCGTTACGATTTAGGTGGTCGCCGCGGACGGCGAATGTGGCAGATATTCGGAAGCAAATACGAGCGCCATGCCTAGAAACCGGGCGTTCAGTGCTTCGCTTGCTTGCGGCTCAAACGGCGAAACGCGCGGCCGCTCGCCGGAAATTACTTCCCGCCAGATTCACTGCTCTTCCGCGCGACGACGCTGTCGAACACGGTGATGGCCGGCAGCGCGTTGCCGGAGCGGTCGAAGATGCCGCGGCTGGCGATCGGCCCCGGCCGAACGGCGGGCTCCCACCAGAAGATGCCGCGTCCACGGCCGTTCGGCGTCTCCATCACGATTTGATTCACCTGCGTCAGAAACTCGCGTTGGCCTTCGGGCGTTTCCGGAAATGGAGCGGCCCGATCCCGGTATTCCGCCGGCCGCCAGTTGTAGGCGACTTCCACCAGGACAATGTCTTTCTCGTACTCGCCCGCCATGAAGGCCAGGTTTTTTCGCAGGTCGTCGGTCGTGCCGTGCCACCACGGATAGTACGACTGCCCGATGACATCGTACTCGACGCCGTGCTCGCGGCACTTGTCGAAAAACGATTTGGTCGCCCGCAAGTCGCCGCCCCGGTCGATGTGAACCATGATCTCGGGCCGCGGGCAATCGCCGCGGCCGGCCTCCACGCCCCGGATCCCGGCCTTGGTAAGATCGGCAAAATTGTCCCAGTGCTGCGGCAGCCGCCCGTCCGGCCACAGCATCCCGCCGATCACTTCGTTGCCGTTCTGGACCATGTCGGGCATGGCGCCCGCTTCGCGGAAGGCGGCGATCGTATCGCGCGTGTAGGTGAACACGGCTTCGACGAGCGCTTCGTGCGACATTCCTTCCCAGGCTTTGGGGATGAATTGCTTCTGCGGATCGGCCCACGTGTCGGAGTAGTGGTAGTTCAGCAGAAACTTGAAGCCCAACCGCTTGGCTTCCTTGGCCATGGCGATCGTGTAATCCAAATCGTTGGGTAGCCGATCGGGCGTGTGAAACAGCCGCAGGCGAATCCAGTTGTAGCCGTGGTCTTTGAAGATCTCGAGCCCCGGC
>JBIOWO010000144.1:0-15194 GCA_044868555.1 Lacipirellulaceae bacterium
CCGTCAAAAGACATTGATAATTGGACCTGTCCCCTTTTTTATCTCCGACAGGAAAGGGGACAGGTCCAATTATCGTCGCGCGGCATGCGAAGGGCGTCGTTCCCAGCGTAGATAATTGGACCAGTCCCCTTTTTTATTGCCATGCCGCAATCCCTACACCCCGACTTGCTGCTGGTGGAGCAAATCCGGTCCGGGAAGCCCGAGGCTTGGAATGCGTTGATTGCGCAGTACGAGGGCCGGCTACTGTCGTTCGTCGAGAGCCGCGTGCACAAGCGGGCCGCCAGCGAGGACGTCGTCCAGGAGACGTTCATCGGCTTCTTGACCAGCCTGCCGAACTACGATCAACGTCGGCCGCTGGAGAGTTATCTGTTTTCCATCGCGGCCCACAAGCTGACCGATTTCCTGCGCCGCGAAGGGCGTCGGCCGGCGCTGCCAATGTCGTCGACGGCGCACAGCAGCGGTGGCACGTGGGAGATGCCCGGCTCGGCCCGCCCGGCCAGCAGTATCGCCCGCAGCGGCGAGCGGCGTGAGCTCGAGGAGGAAGCGCTCGCCGGCGGCCTCGCCGAGCAGATCGACCATTGGCGCGCGAAGGGCGATTGGGAAAAGATCAAGTGCATGGAGCTACTGTTCGTGCGCGGAATGGCGAACAAGGAAGTCGCCGAGCACCTGGGCATCACCGAGCAGCAGGTAGCAAATTTCAAGTTCGATTTCCTGGCCCGCCTGCGAACACTTGTGAAGAAGCAGCGGCTCAACGAGGATGTGTTCCCGGAATTGTACGAGGAGGAGTGAGTAGGTGAGTAAGTGAGTAGGTGCGAGCCGTTGGCCACCTACTCACCTACTCACCTACTCACCTACTGACCTACTGACCTACTGACCTACTCACCAAACAATGGCTGCCAAATTCTCCAATTCTGATCTCGAAGCTTTTCTCGACGAGTCGTTGCCCGTGGAGCGGATGGCGGCGATTGAGGATGCGCTGCGGCATAGCGATGAGTTGCAGAAGCGGCTCTCGGCGGTGAACGGTCGGCGGGACGCAGGCGTGCATTCGCTGGGCGAAATCTGGCGGCGTCATCGGCTAAGCTGCCCGAGCCGCGAGCAGTTGGGCAGCTTCCTGCTGGGCGTGCTGGGGCGCGAGGCGGCTGACTACGTAAAATTCCACATCGAAACGGTCGAGTGCCGCGTGTGCGCGGCCAACATCGCCGACCTGCGCGCCCAGCAATCGGCGGCCGAGTCGGAATCGACGACGAAGCGGCGGCACCGGTATTTTCAATCGAGCGCGGGATACTTGCGGAAGAAGTAGTAGGCACACTCCGTGTGCCGTAACGGAAGCAGTTACCGGCATGGCAACAGGGCAAAAATATCGGCGCGTTGCGTGCTTCTGCTACGGCACACGGAGTGTGCCTGCTACTCATCTCACCAATTGTCGTCGTCGAGCTCGACCGTGCCCTCGGCTTGCAGCTGCCGCGCCTTGGCCGCAATGCGATTGACCAGCGTTACCTGTTTTTCGGGCAGCTTCGCCGGGTCGACGCGGGCCAGAAGGTCGAGCGCTTTGCCAGGGCGCTGCAACTCCATCACGCAGATTTGTGCGAGCTTAACGCGCATTGTGTCGGCCGCGTCGGGAAATCGTGCAATGAACTCGGCCATGAGGGGCGCTGAATCGCGCCAACGCCTGGCGGCGTGAAGTGCCTGGATGACGGCGACTAACTCCTTGCGGTCGAGCATGAGCCCGCCGCCCACTTCCTTCATCTTCTCGTACAGTTTCAGCGCGGCCGCGGCGTTGCCCTGCTGCAGATACTGCACAAACTGCTGCTTGGCACCGGCCAACATTTGTTGATCTCGGCTTAGTTTGCGGGCTTCGACCTTGGCAAACACCTGGGCCGGCTCCGGCACTTCCTTGAACGCGCCGTAGTCGCCGCTCCAGACGTGAAGAATGTCCCAGCCTTCGCAGTCGACGACGCCCCTTTTCAACAGCACGATGCCTAGCGGCAGGCCGATCGCGAAGCCGCTCAGATGCAACAAGCTGCTGCCGGCGGCGCCGCCGAACAACATCACGAACAGCAACTCCATGCCGGTGTAGAGCATGGCCATGACCAGGATGCTGACGTCGAACGTGCCGGTGCGGATAAAAAACAGATAGAAGAACGTGATTTCATTCTTAGGCGCCCACACGGCCGCCATCGCCATCAGACCGAAAATGGCCGACGATGCGCCGACCGAGCCAGGCACTTCGCCGCTGTAGCCGAGCATGACGAGTTGCTCGAGCATCGCCTGCGACACGCCGATGCCGAGATGACAGGTCAGAAACTTCGACCAGCCGAGCTTGCCCTCGACCACCAGTCCGAACACCCAGAGAAACAGCATGTTGCCGAGCAAATGTTCCAAGCCGGCGTGCATAAACATCGATGTCAACCATTGCTCCGCGTGCAAGCCCTGGCCGAACGACAGCATCCACGCGTCGGGATCGGTGATCACGCCGCCGGCCATCAGGACAAACACCAGCACGTTGACGACGATCATGGCCACGGTGGCGACTGGCCAATAGTAGACTGGTGCGTCTGTGGAATAGGGAAAGAAGAAGAACATGCGTGTCGAGCGCGGGCGGTGTGGACGGATGTGCGCGGCAGCGTTTGCGGCCGGTCGTAATTCTAACGAGGGATAGTTCGAATTGCAGCATTGTTCGTGATCGGGGTTGGGTGGCACGCCCAGAGCTTCAAGCGATGGGCGTGGTGTCGCGCCAATCAGCCACGCCCTTCGCCGCAGGCTCAGGGACGTGCCACACGGCGCTGGCCTAGAACCGCAGCGTGTCGAATTGCGATTGCCAGAACAGGCTGGGCGGAAAGAGGACGGCCAGCTTGTGGAGCACATCGTCGTCGGCCACTTCGAGGCGACATTCTTCCCGGGCCCGCGCGACATTGAGATTGCCGACCAGGAGCGCGGAAAATGTCGTCGGGTCGCAGCGGACGTCGGCCGACGTGGCTTCGTCGGCCACGAGGCGGCTGCTGCGTCGCGTGAGCACCAACCGGTAGTTTTCTTCGCCCGTGTCGAAACAAATTGCGAGCGGCCGGGGCAGGCCGGCGCCCTTCGCCCGGCGCCGCAGGATCGGATAGATGGCTTCGATCCAGCGCGGTCCGTCGAGCAGCTTTACGAGCAGCGTGCCGCCCGTGTGCCGGTCGTCGGTGCACCACGTGCCGCCGGCGGTGACGATCAGTTCGTGCAGCGGATCGGACGCGGCCGTGTGGAGCGTGAGCGTGTGCTGGTCGCGCTCGATCGCGTCCTGGCACGCGCGGACCAGGAGCCGCGGCGCGGCCCGCGCGAATTCCCTCAGGCAACACAGTTCCAGCACCTGCGCGCCCGCCGTCACGGCGTAGCCGACGATCGCCGGCTCGGTCGCCAGGTCGTCCCATTCATCGGGACCATCGACGGCGACGATCATGTCGCCGTGCGCCTTGCGGCCGACAAGCCATTGCCAATACGGCTCGGCACGGTAGATCGCGCCCCATTGGTTGGCGGCGGACGCGGAGTAGACGGCGCGGGTGGCGTCGAGCTCGACGTGCCGCCAACGGCGAATCCGCAGGGCCCGCGAGCGGCGGTGCCGCGCGGGCGCCTGCACCGACAAGTGGGCCAGGATGTCGCCGACGCTGGCCTGCGAGTAACCGCCGGCACGGACGTCGATCCAGCCGGCCGCGCGAAACGGCTCGGGCCTGCTCGTGCGAATGAGCGACACGATGGCCTGGCTGCCGCGCATCGAGCGCTCGGCGGCGTCGATCAATTGGCGGTCGTAGCCGGCGTGCGAGTACTCGGGCAGCACGGCTAGATCCTGCGCGCTGCCCACCGGAAGCCGCACGTCTTCGAACCAGGCGGTGCGATGCAGCATCTGCAGGTGGGCCACGATCTGATTGCCGTGCTTCACCAGCAGGCGGTCGCTCGGCTCGTAGGTGGGTTCATCGAGCCAGGTGACGAAGTCTTCGTACGACGGGGCCTGATTGACCGCCCGCAGCAAGGCATGGACGAGCGCATGATCGCCGGCATGACCGGTGACCAGTCGCGCGGCCGCCACGTCGGGCAACGAATGCAGACGCGGGACAGGCGGCTGAGGCCGATCCACGTGGCCGGACCGGGGCTGATGCGAACCCACTTCCATGGAGATCACGCCGGACGCTGCTGCGTCGTACGAAGAGAACCGAGCGTGCTGCTGGCTCGCAATTGGGTGGCATGCCTTCGCTGCGCAGCAGCGTAGGCATGTTCGTGCCGCGACCAAACATGCTTACGCGGCTGGCGCCGCGAAAGCATGCCACCCATCGCTGCGGCCAAGCGCGCTACCTACAGATTACGATCTGGGCGACGTGTCGTCCAGTAGGAGCTGGTCGAAGTGGGCGCGCGGGAACAAGCAGAACGAGTAGTCGCGCGAGTCGAGGATGGCGCGGGCCCGCTGGCGGCGCCCGATTTCTTCGCGCTGCTGTTCGATTTGCCGGCGCTGGGCGGCGACGAAAGGTTGCAGCGATTCGTTGGCGGCCGCGATGGCCAGATGCCGTTCGCGCGCGTTTTCGCGCGTTTTCGCGGTCTGCACCCAGCGTCGCTTGGCGTCGGCAATTTCGGCCGCGGGGCCATTCTCCGATTCGACAAATTGCTCCGGGTGGTAGCGCAGCGCGCGAAGCCGCTGTTGCCAGTGGCGGCCGTTCTCCGCGGCCGGCGATCGGTGCGCGATGGGCAAGCGGAGCGTGGCCGACACGGCGGCGAACTCGGGCGGCGTGCAGTCGAAGAAGCCGCGAATGATCTGGTCCGTCACCTGGTCGTAGCGGGCCCCGCCGATGCCGTGCAGGAACAAGTCGCCCAATACGAGCCGGGCGAAGAGTGTTGTGGTGAGCGCGCGGGTGCGGATTTTGATGCCGCGGGCCGAAAGGGCGAGCAGCACTTCGACGGCCGCGGCGGCGTCCGCATCGTCAGACAGCGGAAGCGAAAACGTGTGCGCGTGGCGGTCGGTGATCACGAGTTCGCCTGCCTGCTGCTGGGCGAATAACGGCCGGCGGCGCGGATCGTCATGCGTCCAAATCCAAAACGGCGCTTCCAGCCAGCCGTCGGCTTCGGCCAAGTCGGGGATCGGTTGCGCCCGGTTGCGCAGGCCGAGCGATTGCCGGTAGGCGGCGAGCGCGTCGTTGTGCGCCGACCAGAACCGCGGCAATTGAGCCAGGACATGGGCCAGGAACCAGGCGAACTCCGGCAATTGGCAGACGGCGCTTTGCGGCAGCTCCAGCGTCTCGTTCTGCCAGGTTTCCTCCAGCGCGTGCCGCCCTTGGGCCAGGCGCAAACCCAGATTCGACTGAGCCGGATTGCGCTCCAGCGTCAGCGGCCAGAGCGATTCGATGAGCGGGCGAGCGACGAGCGGTTCGATCTGCGTCACGACGCGGTCGGCAAAACTCTTGAGCGCTCGCAGGTCGCGGATCGATCGCTCTTCGTACGGCACCTCGGCCGACGGCCCGTCATACGCCACAGCCTCGACGCGCGGCTCGTCCACGGTGCCGGTCGGCATGCGAATGGAAATGCTGCGACACAGGTCGCTGTCGATCAGCAGATGTACGCCCACGCCGCCCAGCTCGCGCGCGAGCCGGCCCAGAACGAAGTTCTTATACCACACGCCGGGATGGAATAGCTGCGGCTGGTGACCCGACAGGATGAACGGCGCGCGGGCGAGCGAGTTGGGCTCGAGCCAACGAGCGGGCACGTTGCGGTACTGCCGCGTGTAGTCGACGGCCCGCGCCACGAGAGTGCGACGGGCGCTGGCAGACAATTCGGCAAGCGACCGGCCTTGCACATCGTACTCGATGGCGGCCAGCAGCTGCCGATTTTCGGCAACGACGCCGGGCAGTGCGGAGTAGGGCGGATCGACGAGCTTCTGGCCGTCCCCTGGCGGCGCCCCCAGGCTTCGATACTGAGCAGCGTGTTCCATCAACATGGATCGAAAGGAAGAGAAAGGGGTCGGGAGTCTTGAAGGGGTCGGGAGTCTTTAATCCGCATGGTGATAGAAACCGGCACGAAGCACCGAAACGTTTACAGTTATGTCACAACCCACGACTCCCGACCTCGTGTGCCCGGCGATGCCTATGACGGACAACACTCGGCATGCTCGCGGCCCGATTCGGTTTCGCTGGCGTCGGCGGCCACGGCAGCCTGCGCACGATCCAGCACGCCGTGGTAATACTCCATGCGCCTGCGGCCGTCATCGAGGCTGCCGCCGAAGCTGCGCTCAACTTCGAGGTAGATCAGCGGCACGGGCATCTCGACGATCCGCAACCCATGATGGGCGGCCTGGACCCAGAATTCGAGCGGCATGCCGTAGCCGGGCTCGGTGATCGTCAGGTCGGCGAGCGCGGCCACGCGATAGGCTTTGAATCCACAGAACGCGTCGGTGAGCGTCAGTCCGAGGCAGCGGTTCAATTCGCAAGTGATTTGCTTGTTGATTTTCCGCCGTTCGGGCGGGGCCTTGACGGCCTCGTTTTCGTTGCGCAGATACCGGCTGCCGGAAACGACGTCGGCATCGCGGCAGGCGGCGACCAATTGGCCGATGCGCTGTGGCTCGTGCTGGCCATCGCAATCGATCGTCACCAGCACGTCGTAACGAAAGCGGATCGCGTAATCGAAGGCCGATTTCAACGCCGCGCCGTAGCCGCGATTCTGCTCATGGCGAACCACGTCGACGTCGTTCCGTTGAGCCAAGAGATCCGTCGTGCCGTCGGTCGATCCGTCGTCGACCACCAGCACGTCGGTAGCATAGCGAACCACTTCGTCGAGAACGCGATTCACATGGGACGCCTCGTTGTAAACAGGCAGGGCGGTGAGAAAGCGAAGCGGTGGATTCATGACGGCACCGATCATCCGTAGGAGGTCTCGAATCGCTCGAAGGGGCCACAGCCTGCGGTCGTCGAGCGGGGCGACGCAACGGACATCCTGCCGTTACCCATCCATTTTAGGAGCCGGGCCGTGACGGTCAACCGGCCGAGTGGTAAGCCGCTCAGGAGTAACGATTAGTGAAATCTTGACGCGAGAAATGGACACTGTGCGAATACGTCTGGCGATGTCGCGCCGGCTATTGACTATCCTGCAGTGGGTGTCGTTGTTTCGCCGAAACCGATTGCGCCTTCAACGGGTTGCGTCGCTTCCGCCTGGTCCAACTCTTCCCGATCGTGATTTTCCTGATCGGATTTTTTGTCCGCTTCTTCGTCGCCGGACGATTCGGTCGCCACGAAGCGATACTTGAGCACGCGCGGCCCGTTGCGCTCTTCGATTTCCAGCAGCATGTCCTGGCCGATAAGCTCCTTGCCGTTCGGATAGCGATAGATTTTCCGATCGAGATTGTCGCCGAGTCGGTAGACTTGCGTCCGCTGCCAACGGTGTCCCTTGGCAAACAGGTTGCAGCGGAAGTCGGCGAGAGTCTTGGAATGGTTCGTCATTAGCTGCTCGACGATCAGGTTGCCGTCCTTGTCGAGATGCGTTTTCACGTCGAGCGTGAGATCGGCGGTGCCGACTTCCATTTTCCGGAAGACGGTGAACTTGTATGGCTCGTCGGCCTCGACGTTGAACTCGATTCGCACGGGCTGCTTGCCGTACAGGGCGTTCTTGAGGCGAATTTCGAAGGGGAACTTGAACTCCTCGCCGGCCGCCATTTGAAACGTGCCTTGCGGCGGCTCGATGTTCCAGCGATCGGGCGTGAAGCCGGACCGCTCGGGCGACTTCTCGTCGCTCTTGAGGTGCTCGACTTCGTTCTCGTCTTGGGGCACGACGATCCGCAGCGAGCCGCCCACGCCTTGCGGGAAGAAATTCTTGAATCGCACCGAATTGGGATGCGGTTTCGAAAACACGCTGGGCACCTCGAGGTGCTCGAACGACATGGCCATGCTCCAACGCGTGATCGCTTCATTCAGTCCGAGTACGAACGTCGGCAGCGGGCCGACGTCGATGACCTGTTCCGTTTCTTTGAGCGGTGGCGAAGTGGTGCGGCCCCAGATGTCGATGCGACGCACGTCGGTGCCGAGGAACAGCACCTCCTGTGTGGGCTCGTTGTTCCACACAACCATTACGACCTGTCCGTCGGGCCGACGAAAGACCCGGTTCGCGCTGCCGGCGGGCAACGGCAACTCGCCCAGGTACTCGGCGCCGCCGATCATCGCGGCGGTGGTGCGCCAGGGGAGCAGCAGCTCGGCCGGCATGCCGTTGGCGTGCATCAGCCCGTTTTCGTCGTTGAACGGATTGGCGACAATAATTCGGTCGACGCCGGCGACTTTGGCCGCGATCAGCCGGCGGACAAATTCACCGGAGCGCGCTGCCAGGGCGTCGGCGGCCGGCACCGGGGTGTCGGCGACGGGCAGCGGCGGCTCGACCGATACCCACCGCTGCGCCGAATTAGCACGCGGCCTGGCCAGCACTTCGGCGAATTCCTTGTCCGTAGGCGGCGTTTCCGAATTAAGTTGCTCGAACTGCCACTTCACCTGGCCCGTGTCCTGACTTGCGCCGGTGAAGTCCCAGCACATGCCCAATCGCACGTCCTGGCCGAAGCGGAACAACTGCGTGCGCAGCTCGTCAATGCGCTTGTTGAGCCCGGGATATCCGGCGAAGCTGGTGTCGCTGTCGCGGCCCAACTGCCACCAGCGGACGCGCAGCGAGAGTCGCGACATGACGGGCTCCAGGGCCGGCGACCACGTCGACGAATCGAGCGACAGCAGGTCGGCGATCGGGGCGTCGCGCCCCAGGCGATTGGCGAGCTCGGAGTTTGCCGGCGGGCGATCGATCACGCCGATCACTTCGATGTTCGAGGCGCCGATCAGTTCGACGAAGCGGATCAAGTCGTCGCCGCGGCGCGGATCGTTGGCATCGAACCAGGCTGGCACCTTGACCCAGTTGATGCCGACCTGCGGCAACAGGCGGCTCAAGACCTGAAACGACAGGGGCCGATCGCCGTTCGGCAGCGTCCAGCCGAATTCGCCGTGCTTGGGCATCGGCAGCGGCGGCACAACGGCCAGCCAAACGGTGCGGCTATCGAGCTCGCGATCGGCGTCGGTGTTGCCGCCCGCTTGCGAGCTGATCATTTTGACGACGACGCGGTAGAAACCAAAATCGGGAATCTTCGGCCGCCATTCGGAGTTGCCTTCGTATCCGGCCGGCGCCTCGCCGATGCCGTCCATGACGTCGTCGGCCCGCTTCGTGTCCTCGACGATCAGCGTGCCGTTGAGTTGAAAGTGGCCCGAGTCGCGCGAGGCGCCGGCCTCGTCGAGCAGTTGGAAGCGGATTTCCGGATCGCGTTCGCGAATGCCGGACAACTCGCAGCGGACGACGACGTCGCCGAGTCCGGAGTATACGTTGCACGGATTGTTGGATGAGACGACGATTCGCGGCAGGCGGGCCAGCCGCACGTCGGCCAGCGACACGCGGCCCTTGAGATCGCCCTTGGCGCCGCGCACGACTTGCAACCCGATGACCACCCGATCGATCGCCGGGTCGTTGGGCTCGATCTCGCCCAGTCGCACGTGTTGCCAGCCGCGGGTGTTGGCGATCGGCTTGCTCTTTCTGGTTTGCAGCACGCGGCCGGATTTGTCGAGGAATTCGAGCGTCAGCAGCACCTCGCTGTGCTCCAGCGCCTCGTTCTTGAGCTGGGCGTCGAACACGTAGCCGAAGCGCGACATGACGCGGATCGGCGGACTGGAAATGGCGGCGGCGGCGCCGTCCAGGTCGATGGTCAGGCATTTGCCGCCGGCGACGGCCGCGTCGTCCTGGATCTGGATGTTGACGTAGTGCGGATATTCATCGCCCCGCTTGCGGACCCAGCGGTCGGGCCAGCGGTCGAAGTTCTCGTCCCACTTTTCGCTGAACGCGCAGTCGAATACCTTCACCGCTTCGGCGTATCGGTCTTCGCCGGCACGCGCCGAGGCTGTTACAATCGGCGCTAGCGCGAGTACGAGAAGTGGCCAGGATTTGGGGCGAACGCGACTCATCTCGAAAATGTACCGTGTAGGAAGCGGGGAAATGACGAATGACGAATAACGATTGACGAATCAGCACGTCCGCATTCGTCATTCGTCATTCAGAAGCCAGTATCCGCTACGACCATGCCAAACGTTAGAATCGGCATCCAGACTCGCAGCCTTCGCCAGCCTTTCAGGCAGGCGCTGGCGACCGCTGCGCGGTTGGGTGCCGACGGCGTGGAGATCGATGCCCGCAGCGAGCTGGCACCCGCCCAGATGTCGGCGACCGGGATGCGGCAGTTTCGCAAGCTGCTGGAGGACCTGAACCTGCAGGTGTCGGCCGTGGCGTTTCCCACGCGGCGCGGTTACGACGAGCCGGACGAGCTGGATCGGCGCGTGCTGGCCACGCAGGCCGCGATGCGGTTCGCGTACGACCTGGGCTGCGGCGTGGTGATCAATCGCGTCGGCCAGGTGCCGGCGCAGGCCGACGATCCGCGATTCAGCCGATTGGTCGAGGCGCTCACCATGTTGGGCGCGTATGGCGAGCGCGTGGGAGCGCGGCTGGCCGCGCAGACCGGCGGCGAGAAGCCGAGCGATCTGGCCCGGCTGATCGCGGCGTTGCCGGAGGGCACGATCGGCGTGGATTTGCACGCGAGCGGGCTGATCCTTAACGGGTATTCGCCGCAAGAGGCAGTGGACGAATTGGGTCCGCACATCGTGCACGTCCACGCCTGCGACGCGGTGCGCGATGCGGCTGCCCGCCGCGAGTTCGAGGTCGAGTTGGGACGTGGAATGGCCGACTTCCCGGAGTTGCTGGGGCGGCTTTCGGGCCACGACTATCGCGGCTGGGTCACGATCGAGCGACGCGACGCGGCCGATCCGGTCGGCGACATCGAGAACGCCGTGGCGTACTTGCGGTCGCTGTGAGTTCCGGTTTGTGTGGCACGCCCAGAGCTTCCAGCGATGGGCGTGGGGCACGCTGGAAGGACGACCACGCCCTTCGCCGGAGGCTCAGGGGCGTGCCACCCGGCTCATCGCTACGATCGTTCTCGTCGTCACGATTCCACCCTTTCCGTTGGACTGCGGGCCGTTTGCGCCGTAGGAAATGGAGGACATCGTTTTTTCACGGCCCGGTCTGGCCGGCGACAACTGCTGGAGTCCAGCGATGGACGTTCTCCCGTTGAATGGTGCGACTTCGTCAACTCCGGGCGGCGAGGTGCCGCTTGGATTGTCTCCACCGGTGAAGGCGGTTGAAGCCGCGCCCACGCGGGCCGGCGACAGCACGACGCTTCCCGCGCCGCCTGAGCCGGCGACGCTCATGGACGCCGGCTTGCCGCGCGCCGAGCTCGAAGCGCTCGTGCTGAAGAATCTGCTGCAGCGCGGCAATTGCACCGGCAGCTCCATTTGCGAAACCGTGTGCCTGCCGCGGAGCATCGTCGCCGAAACACTCGATCGGTTACGCAACGAGTTGCTGCTGACGATCAAGTCGTCCACCGGCATTCAGGATTTCGTGTACCAATTGACGGAGGCCGGGTTCACGCGAGCCCAGCAGCACGCGTCGCGGTGCAACTTTATCGGCGCCGCGCCCGTGCCGTTTGACGAATACGTGGCGTCGATCTACCGGCAGTCGGTGCAGCGGGCGCCATTCACGCTCGGCCAGTTGCGGCGGGCGCTGGCGAGCCTCACGTTGCAACCGACGTTGATCAGCCAGCTCGGCCAGGCGCTCAACGACGGGCACGGCATGTTCCTGTACGGATCGCCCGGCAACGGCAAGACGAGCATCGCCGAGCGGGTGTGCAACTCGTTCGGCCAGAGCGTGTGGATTCCGCAGGTGGTGACGATCCACGGCGAGCTGATGCGGCTGTACGACCCGAGCTGCCACGAGGCGGTGAAGTCGCCGCAGCTGGACGTGCTGAAGCACGACCGCCGCTGGGTGCTCGTTCGTCGGCCGACGATCGTCGTGGGCGGAGAATTGACGCTGGATTATCTCGAGACGCGGTTCAACAAATCGGCCGGCATCGCCGAAGCGCCGGTGCAGCTCAAGAGTAACTGCGGCACGCTGGTGATCGACGACTTCGGCCGGCAGCGCGTGAGCAGCACGGAAATTCTCAATCGGCTGATCGTGCCGCTGGAGAAGCACTACGATTTTCTGTACCTGGCGAGCGGCCGGCAGATTCAGGTGCCGTTCGATCAATTGCTGGTGCTGTCGACCAACCTGGAGCCGCGCGACCTCTTGGACGAGGCGTTCCTGCGGCGAATTCCGTACAAGATCGAGGTGGGCGACCCGACGGAAACGCAGTTCCGCGAACTCATGAAGACATTGTCGGCCGCGTTAAGCTTCGAGACGGAGGCGGGCGCGATCGACCACCTCATCGAGCAGCATTATCGCCGGGCCAAGCGGCCGTTCCGCTTCTGCCATCCGCGCGATCTGCTGCGGCAGATCAAGAACTTCTGCGAAGTGCACGGCCAGCCCAAGCGGCTGACGCCAGATAGCTTCGACCTGGCGGTGCAGAATTACTTCGCGGGGTTGTAATGCAGGGGTCGGGAGTTCTTAATCCGTCTGACGGAGGTGAGGACGCTGCGCCTAAATGAGTGTCGAGAATTGACGTCGGCATCGACTCTCGACCCGTTTTCGTGGCGGCGCGGAGGGCGTCGGGAGTCGTGGCCGGGTGGTGAATTGATGCGGGATTGCGGCGCAACGACTGCAATCTGAATTAGCTTGTTGAAGACTCCCGACCCCGTGGGTTACTTCGGCTGGCAGTAGGACAGCACCAGCAGCGAGTAGGCCGTGACGAGGTTGGGGTCGCCTTCGAGCCAGCGCGGGGCCTTGTTGACCCAGGTTCCGTCCACTTTTTGTGACGCGATCAGTTGGTTCGCGACCTCGGCCCGCCAGTTGTGCGACTTGCCTGCGGCGTCGACAAATTCATCATCGCCGAGCGCGGCGAGCGTCTTGGCGAAGGTGTGGTAATAGTAATAGAGTCCCTGATCGCCGAGGCCAGGATTCTCGCTGACCGAGTAATTCTTCTTGATCCATTCGGTGGCGGCCTTGACGCGCGGGTCGTCCTTCTTCAGACCGGCGTAAATGAAACTCCGCAGGCCGGCGTAGGTCATCGAGCCGTAGCTGCGCAGGCCTCCGTCGGCGGTTTGGCCGGCCTGGCTCGATCCGCCGGCGGCGATCGTGTAGTAGAATCCGCCATCATCCACCATCGGCGCGAACTTGGTGGTGTTGTTTTCGGATTCCAGGTTCTGACAGCGGGAAACGAAGACCAGCGCCTTCTGGATGGCCGGATCATCGTCGCCGCGGCCCAGGCTGTGGAGCGCGTCGATGAGGAAACTGGTGTTGGAAAGATCGGGCCGGCTGTGACTACCGTAGCCAGCGCCGCCGTAGCTGTCGCTTTCCCGGCCGTGGCCGTCACTTTCATCCCACTGCTGGTCCTTAATGTACTTTTCGGCGTCGGCGAGCAGCTTGTCGTAGCGGCGGTCCTTGTTGGCCTCCTTGAACGCGGAGATGGCGATGCACGTTTCATAGTTGGTGTGCATGCTGCCATCGGCGTACACGCCGCCGTCGGGATGGAGACGTGTTTCGAGATATTTCAGGGCGCGGGCGACGACCGGATCGTCGGGCGAGCGGCCGCTGCGCATCAGCGCGGTGGCAACGATGGCCGTGACGCCGGGGCCGGAGCTGGCGCTCCAGGAACCGTCGTCGGCCTGGGCCTGCGCGAAGTAGCTGACGGCGCGGGTGACCGCTTGATTCAGCTTCGCCTTATCGAGCGTGGCAGGCGATTGAGCGGCGGCGCTCGAAGCGCTTGAACTCATTGCCACCGCAGCCACCAACGCGGCAAGGATCTGGCAACCGACGACGTTATTCCATCGCTTTCGACTCGTGTACACAACCATGATTGACTCCCGTCGAGGTTGAATGTTTTGCAGTTTCATTGCGCGCCCGCGCCATTCGTGGCGGGGTTCAGCAGGTCGATAATTTCTCTCGGCCGCTGATGCCAACTGGCCCAACTGAGCGGCGAATCGCCGTTCACATCGCGCTGCGTTCGATCGGCGCCGGCCGCCAGCAGAATTTGAATGATCGATAGCGGCGAGTACGCGGCGGCCCGATGCAGGGGCGTCTCGCCTCGCGTCCGCGCGTCCCTCCAGAAATTGTAGCTCACCACGTGTGGCCGCGTTTTTGCGGCGACGTCGGCGCCGTGGTCGACCAGGAGCTGAATCAACTCCGTGCGGTCCGCTTCCCCATTTCCGGACAGGGCATGATGCAGCGGAGTCTCTTGCGACTCGGCCCGGCCTCGATTGGGGTCGGCGCCATGCTCGAGCAGCACTCGCACGCACTCCAGTTGATTCACGTACGCCAATCCGGCCAGCACCGATGCGCCATTCTCATTCGTTTGGAGATTGGGGTCAGCGCCCTTCGACAACAGGAACGCGATGACTTCCGGATGAAACGAGAGCAAGGTGCCGGAACCATGCTCGTCGGCGGCGTTCACGTCGGCGCCCGCTTCAACGAGCAATCGCACCGTTTCAAGGTCGCCGTCGAATGCGGCGTGCTTCAGGTCGAGTGAGAGGGACATACGGTTAGCCGGAGATAGCCATCGCCGCGAGAAACATCATCCACAGCGCCAAGGCGACGCTGGCCGCGACGAGCTGCCATCGGCTGCCCTTCACGTTTTGCGTTCCTTACGTCCGGGAGCTGTGAGAGGCTGGAAGGCGTCGCGCAGGCCGTCGTCGAAATCGAATACCTTTTCAAAGTCCTCTCGCCGATCGCTGTCGGTCTTCTTCATTTGGCCGATGTCGATCAGGTTGAACACGATTTCGCCAAAGTCTCCCGTCGAATGGATGCCCCATTCGTTGAGCACGCTCTTGGCCATCAGCCCGTATTGGCCGACGGCGTATTGGCGAATGGCCTCGCACAACTGTTGCCCGGTGACGTGCCGCTCCTCCTCGCCCCCGCCCGCGATGGCCGGTTGCGGTTGGCCCACATCGAGGTGCTCCTGCGCGTAACGGAGGGCCTCGAACACAAAAAAGTAGGCGTCGCGATGGAAACGTCGGTCGCGGCGGAGCAAGTCGGCCAGTGGATGACTCGGGTCTAACATACCTCCATTTTGGATGTGAATGCCAATTAAGGCAACCAGGAACGCAAAAAACGAAGTATCTTGTTGGATTGACCGTAAAAAAATCGTGCATCACCCCTTGACGGCTGGGAATTGCAGTGTGCAAGAGGTGGGGAGCAGGGTGCAG
>JBIOWO010000145.1:0-3008 GCA_044868555.1 Lacipirellulaceae bacterium
CACACTTATGCCACTTCAATTCGAACGTATTCTTGTCTCGGGAGCCGTGCTGGTGGTCGGCATCTGGCTGGGCGGCGCTCCGCTGGCCAAGGCACAACCGGCCGCCGAATCCGCCGACTCATTCCGCGACGGTCGTTCATTCATGCCGACGAAAGTGTACACGGCGGAAGACGACGAGCGAGTACTGAAGTTGTACGGCGGCTTGCGGGTGGCCGATGTGTCCGACGGGATGGATCAGGCCGGGCTGGCGAACCGCGGCCTGGTATCGGCCGAGATCGGTCCGCTGTGGCGCGACACGGAGCATTTCACGCATCGCATGGTGGGTATTGCCGTGACGGCCCGCTACGTGCCGACCAATCGGCCGCGGCAAGGGCCGATAGACGCCGACGAATTCAACGACTGGGTGGGAAATTGGTACGACAGCGTCTCGCCGGAGCCGTTTGTGCCGCTATTGCGGGCGGGCTCGGTGCTGGTGATCGACGACGCGGCCGAGGCCGACGTCGGCTCGATCGGCTCAAACAACATCATGTCGTGGAAGGCCCGCGGTTGCGTCGGCGTCGTGACCAGCGCCACGGCGCGCGACACGGACGAAATCATCGCCGAGAAGGTACCCCTGTATTTTCGGCGCGTCGGCCGCGGCATCCGGCCGGGACGGAATGAGATCGAATCGGTAAACCGGCCGATTGTGGTGGGCGGCGTGCTGGTGATGCCGGGCGACGTGGTGGTGGCCGACGGCGACGGCGTGGTCGTGGTGCCGCGCACGCATGCGGAGCAGGTGGCGAACTATGCCCGCGCGACGTTGGAGACCGACAAAGCGGCCCGTCGGGGTTTGTACGAAAAACTGGGCCTGCCGGTGGATGATTCGGTGCGATAGTGCCGACGAGCGGTCCTCGCAAAAAAATAGTATCGTGCCACGCCTGTTCGGCTCGATATGTGCTGGAAGTATTGTGGCGGTGGTGAGGGGCCAATTCAAGTTGCCGAGCGTGGTGGCAACGGTTGAGTGAGTCCAGTTGGCGGATGGTGTGCGGCGCAATCGGCGCAGCGCGATGCGTTCCGGCATTGTCGGACGACAACGGGGTCATGCGGCGTTGGGTTTCAGTTTTTTGAGGTGCGCGAGCAGTTCCTCCTCGTCGGCCCAACCTTGCAAGTACAGGCAGACCATCTCGTAGGTCCGCAGGGTCGGCTTGCCGCCTGTCCACAGGGCCAACAGCAGACAGGCGACGATCGCCATGTAGGTCTGGATTTCGATCCCGGCACGAGCCGTGCTGAGCAGATGGCGGCAGCCCAGCACGTGCTTGAAGAAGCGAAAGAAGATCTCGATCATCCACCGCTGCCGATACAGCTCGGCGATGATCTCGGTCGGCGGATCGAGCAGATTCGTGGCGATCCGCAAGATGCCGTCCGAAGGCGGCCCGGCCGTCCCTCCCTTGCGTCCGCCGGTCTTCTCGTGGGGTGTGCAGGCGACCTGCACCAATCGAATCGGATGATCGGGCTGGGCAGTGGCCGGGCTGCTCGCGCCGAGCGTCACGACCGCGTCGGAGAGGACGCCGGCCGCGAGCGCCGCTTCGGAGAGGGGCCGCTCCTGGACGACTTCGTAACGGCTATTGTCGCGAATTCGGCAGACGTAGCTGCTGCCCAGCTGGTGAATCTCGTTGAACAGCGTGAACTGGGCGTACCAGCGATCCATCAGGTAGCAACGGTCCGCCTCCAAGTTGCGGCGCAGGACGTTTTTCTCGTCGGCCTTGCCGCCGTTCTTGCCGCTGGTGACGTCGATCCTGGTCGGGACGCCGCGGTCGACTTCGAAGTGGGTGTGGAGCCGCCAGGCGGAGCGCGAATCGCCGTTCTTCGTCTTCAGATACGCCGCCTCGGCGATCGTCGAGAGCGTTTGTACGACGCTGCCGTCCACGGCCGTCACGACGTGCCGGACCAAGTCGTCGGATCGGTCTCGCGACGGCTTCACTTCGGTCGCCAGTGCGCCGATGATCTGGCGGAGCCGCTCGGGGTCGAAAACGTCGGTCGCTTCCGAGAGCGATCCCAGCGAGGCGCGACTGCAACCGAGCTTCCGCTGCACGTTCTTCAACTCCGAGGCTTGCTGCAACGCCCGCAGCGAACGCACGCACGGGTTGAACAAGAACAGCAGCACCAGTCCGCAATACTGGTCCATGAAGAGCTGGCGATTGCCGGCTGTGTCGCGCTGGCAACCAACTTCGTGCAGCCGCTCAAACAGCGGCCAGAGCTTGCGAAAATACTTCAAGCCCTGGATGTCTTCTTCCCGAATTGAACTTCGCTCGACGCCCGCCATGCCCCTAACATGCGCGATCAAAATTCCTAGCGCAAGTTAAACTGGGTAAGCGCAAATGTCGTGCCGAACAGGCGTGAAATGTCCCCTTTTTCGATCCATGCTTGGCGATCCGGTGTGCGGTTAAGCGACTTCTGGTAGGACCGGGTCTCAAGACTCTCGACGAAACCGGACGCTAGCGCGTTCCGGCTGATCAGATTAGTGGGCCGCGCGACCGGCTTAGCCGGCATCTCCGGAACCGCCGGTCTATTGGTCGGCACGCTCCAAAAAGCTACGTTTTCATGGGCAAATACGTGCCGTTTGAATTGGCGAGCGGCTCGACCTGATTGGGGAACCGTCCATGCGGCGTTACCGCGCGCGGACAATACGACAAGCCTATTCGCTGCTCGAGGTCGTGCTGGCGTCGGCCATTTGTGCCACCGCGCTGGTGCCGGCCCTGGCGCTGGTGCGCGACAGCATGACGCTGGCCGATGCGATCGATACGCGCCACCTGATTTTGATTTACGGCGTCAGCAAGATGGAGGAACAATTGGCGATCGTCGGGGCGACGTGGAGCACGGGCACGGTGAGCGGCGACTTCTCCGCCGACGGCCATCCGGGGATCCGCTTCACGGCGACGCGGTCCGACTCGGGGGCCAGCGGCGGGATCACCGACCGGCTGATGAGCGTGTCGGTCACCACGTACGGCGACGACAACGGCAACGGCGCG
>JBIOWO010000146.1:0-7797 GCA_044868555.1 Lacipirellulaceae bacterium
GTCTCACGCACGCCGAGGGCCAGCGGCTCCGTTCATTCCTCTCGAAGGGTAGCTGACTGCCGTGCGGCGCAGCCCTCAGTAGATTGCGACCCTGGCAGACACAGTGAGGGTCGGAGGCGGCCAACCGAGCGCCGCCGCGCCGACAGAGGTGAGGCGGAGTTGCGGTGCCGTGGGCACCGCCGGCGTTCGCTCCCGCGACCACCCGCCGTCGGCGGGCAGGGTGCGAACGTCCGTCGCTCGCCGCGAGGCCGCGACCCCCGCACAACCGCCGGAGCATCGGTGCCGAGCGGAGTGCGTGTTGGGTGGGGGTCGCGGGCGAACAGCTCCGCGACGGCGTTCCTCGCCGGAGGAGAGAGAACGCGCTGGGGCATGGGAAGATCGGCAGACCCGTCGGGGCTGCCGTCGCCCCTTCCCTAGCGCCTGCCCCTGACGGAAGCCTTCACGTCCGGAGAGGCGGAAGGCGCAGCGTCGGGTGGCAGCAGCGTCACTCGATCGGCCTCCGGCCCGTCGAGATGGCTTGCTATCGATAGTCGATAAGTTTCAGCACCGTGATAATAATTGATAAACCTGGAATGACTGGTCTTGGCCGCTGGGGATGGGAAGATGGCTTGCGCAAGCCGTTGATGGAGAAAGGTACTTACTTCAAAGTGCGCGGACCCTTACTTCAAAGTACGCACTGGCCTACTTCAAGCTACGCAAAACCTTACTTCAAGGTACGCAGGCGTCAGAATGGCAATTGAGGCAACGCTTACTTCAAAATATGCAGCTGGGTTTCAGGCGAGCGGAATTCCCCGCCGCCTGGCCAGTTCACCGAGGCAGAATTTCAGCACCAGGCCGTCAAACTTTTGGATCGCCGCAGGCTGGCTGGCCAAGACCGACGCGCGGATTTCTGCTTGTTCGGCGGCGGTGAGCGCCGCCCAGATGTGAGCCAGCTCCTGGCGCTGGCCGCCGAGCCGCTCTCGGCGGTCTCGGTCGGCCTGTTCCTGGATAAACTCTTGGGTTCGGCGGTCGGCCGCCTTTTGGCTTCGCCCGCAGACCTCGGCAGCCTCCGGCCAGTAGCGGGCCGTGGCCCCAAACGTCTTGGCGTGGGGGAAGCGCTCCTGGACCAACGCGACCACCTTGGGTAGGAGCTGTTCCGCTTGCTGCGGGCTGTAGCGTTCGAGGACCTCGCGGGCACGTTGCCGGTCGGCGCTGGTCGGCCGGTAGGCATCGTCGCCAAACATGAGGGAGTGAAACTGGCACACAAGTTCATCTTCGGGACGCTCGCGACGAACTAACTCCTGCACCTCCGTGGGCTCCAGCCGATCCTCGGCAAGCACTTGGCGTTTCGTCGGCGCGCCTAGTCGTTCGCCACGGCGCGTCGCGAGCTGCAACTGGCCGCGCTTGCCGCGGATCCAGGAAGACTCGGTGATGACGTGCTCAGCTTGGATCAGTTGCAGGGCGACTCCGAACTGCTGTTTGACTTGCGACACGTGCACTTTCGGCGCGACTGGCAAGAAACGGCACAAGTTTTCATAGTCGATCGTAAACGTAGGCCAGGGGCCGGTAAAGTTGAAGGTGAGGAATTCGTAGAGCCGGCTGGCAATCGGACTCCGCTCATCGAGACGGAGCCACAGCGCAAAGTCGAGTGGGCCGCAGTAGAGCGAGTTGAGGTTGTGCAAATACCAATCGCTCAGCCAAACGAAATTCTTGTCGGCCAGCGTCTGGCGGTCGGGCAGCACTTCGTTGAAGAAGATGTATTCACGGTAGAGGCTGAATCCCCGCTCGCGAGACTTCATCGGCAGGCCCTCGTTGTTTTTGAGAGCGTACGTGCTGCGAATGCGGGTCCCGTGGATGGAGCGGATTGATTCCTTCAAGAGCTGCTGCATGGAGCCGCTGCCGTTGCAGCCGATCGTGCGGGCAAGTTCACGCCAGGTAAACTCGATTGGGTTCTGATAGGGTGATTTCTGCTTGGCCTGCAGGAGGTAGACGAGGCCGTAGTGAACCTTGCGGGCCAAGGGCCCTGGGTAGAGGTCGTCACTGTTGCAGGTGATCCGATATTCGAAGTCGCACGGTTTTTCGTCGAGCGTTGTGCGGCCGCGGATGAGAACACCCTTGCGGTTCGCCAGCCGCTTGCGGCCAAGTGCGAAGAACGGAAAGCGAAGTAAGTTGGCCTCCTGGCGGACGATCGGGGCCGCGACGAGCGGCGCGGCGGAACGCTCGTTGCCCGGCGGCGATCGGATTTCGGGCGCGGCCGCATCCAGCAAGCTGAGCTGTGGCGGCTGTGCGCGAATCGCGGGCCGTCTGTCGGATGTTGAGCGAGCTGTCATCGGCCGAACAAGGAACGGACGGCTCGATCCAGCGTGGGGAAGAGTTTGCTGGGCGGCCTCTTCGTGGCGTTCGGCTGGGCGGGAGTCAGCGGAGCGGATTTCTTGGCAGCCGTGGGGGTCTGCTTCTCAGAGGCACGTTTTTTCTTCCGGGGCATTTTTTCGAGCGATTGACTCCCCTTCTGGCGCGATCCGGTGGGCGCGGGAGTCTCGATCACGGCAACGTCAACAGACGGTTGACGCTCTTGGTCAACGGGTAACGACGCGGTCAGTGCTCTTGGTCGAGATGATGGCGTGAACAGGCTGACCTCTCCGGACGACTGGTGCATTTTGCTCAACAGGTCGTAAACCTGTTGCATCAGTACGTTGTTCTGCCGCTGAAGTTCCGTCTCCTCGCGTCGCTCTTCGGCGCGACGATCAAGTTCCTTCTCTAATCGCTTAATCTGGTCGGACTTCTCTTGGCTACGTTTTTCCAGCTCGGCGTTGACTACCTCCAATACGGCAAGTCGAAGATTCGGGTCCGTCGGAAGCTCGTGAGCCATGGACTCGCCACGCCGGTTGCTTTCATCGCTTGGTGGCAGTGACGGCGGTACGTCGGCGTCCACGGTCTCTTGGGACACGTCTCCCCTTCTCCCATAACGCGAGGCCAACCAGCGGTGGTCAATCTCCCAGGTGGGATTTTTTCCGGCGTCACGAAGACCGATGATCTCTTCGGTGGTGATGTCGGTGCCTGGGCGAATGGTGCCGTCCTCCAATTGCAGACGCACGTGAGGCAGTACGTCTCGATCGCGGGCCTTGATGGCATTGGTGATGTCGCGACTGATCGACCGTTCGGAACGTCGGAACCAGCGGGCTGCGTCGGCTTTGGTGAGGTACTCGATCGCCTGTTGGCTTGGCATACGTCAAAGGAAAAGTGCCCGACTAGGGTACGTGCGCCAGCCGGCGTATGTCAATGAATTGCGGTATGTCAGCGCGTTGTGGATGACGTACGTCGATCACACGTTGGCGTACGTCGTAAGGCAAGCGAACTACGGAAACGGGGGATGCGATACGGCAAGGGATACGTCATGACGTACGTCAGCGATCCATGTCGTATTCCAAACCAAGGCGACTGCCGTACGTCAGAAACAAGTTGGCGTATGGCACGACGTACGGCCCGGCGTATGTCAACCAAATGCCGACGTAGGCCGGACGTGCGCGACGTGATGCAACCTGGCCAAAGTTGGGAATCGCGGCAAATTCCGTACGCCGAACAGTCGGCTGCATCGAAGAGGGGACTGATGGCCGGAGGCGTATTGAGCGCAACGAAAACAATGTCGGGAATCGACTGGACACGGAGACCGGCCGCAGGCAGGATGTGCCGCTGGCCGTGCGGTCAGGTGCCCCTCGGGGTAGTCCGCGTTTCTTTCACAGCGAAGTAGGAGGTGTGACGATGGCCAAGTCACCCGAAGCCACGTTTCGGCTCGGCAACGTGTCGGCCAGTGTGTTCGTTCAGGAAACCGGCGGCAGCAACGGGTCACCGAAGCGGGAGTTCCGGACGGTGAATGTGCAGCGGTCGTACCGCGACGAGGACGAGCGGAAGTACGCCAACAACTTCACGCTCGCCGACCTACCGGCCGCGATTCGGACGCTCGAACTGGCTCAGGCCCACGTCGAGGAACGGGAAGCGAAGGTCACCAGCCCACACGTAAGTGAGCCGGTCGCCTTCTGAAACGCACAAGCGGCGGTCTCGTTGAGACCGCCGCTTTGCTTATTCGGTGTGGCGCTAGCCGTAGCGGCGGTAGGAGCTATGAGACGGTGTATGGAGAAGGGGAGCGCCTTTGCACGCCATGTAGAGACTTGCGAGGCTAAACGGAAGGACAAGCAGGGGAGTAAGTGGGAACGCGGTGGCCTCGCAAAGCTCTGCAGGACTGACGGTTGTACACGGCCTATTCCGGACTAAGAGTCCGGTTGTTACACCCTCGGAGTTTGGGAGCGCCGGGGTGGCCCGCGGTTCGGTGCCGAGTCCGATGCATTGGTTCAATCAAGTGCATAGACGCGGATCAAGCCCTTCACGCACACCAAATTTGCGAAGTTCGCTTAGAGCGCGAATTCGTGAATCGCTGAACGGGGAGGAATTAACACTTGCGTATATTGAATAGTGAATGCTTTGCGCGTCCAGGACTTCAGGGCGACCAAGCCTGGTTTGCCAACACATTCTTGCCCCAGCCGTCGCTACTCACGGCAGCTCACGAATTCGGACGCACTTAAAATCAATAGGTGCTCCTTCAGATTCTAAGCAGAGGTGACCCGTACGTGGTTCACACTCGGTGCCGCCGGATACTTCCTCGCCATTGACCCACAACCGGATCTCGCCATTGATGCAGCGAATGTAGTAGTGATTCCATTCGTTAAAACTCAGGCTTAGCCGCTTGCGTGGGAAGCTTCGATCACCGCGCGGTGAAACCGGAGCGAAAGGCTTCATCTTAGCCTTGCCGACCGGAAAAACATCACCGTTCGTCGTAAACCAGTCGGCCTTTTTTTGTCGAGTCCGTTCGTATTCTGCCGTGAAGCCATGATCAAGAACTTGCACTTCAATTCCACCGGGCGGCAGACTACCTGGCTTCAGGCCTATCAATGCTTCCGCGGGAGTCCAAATGAAAACTCCGGAGTTGCCACCTGAGCGGAGATGACGCCATTGCAAGACCAGCTCAAAGTTTGAAAAGCTTCTCTTCGATCGGATGACGCCGATCGGTGCGCCCTTACAGTGGACCGCGCCGTCGCCCCACGTCCATGTATCCGCATCGCAATTGACGTTAACAAAGTCGGACTCTGTCAGCGCTCGCCAATCCGGTCCAGTTCCATCAATTGTGGCTTTCGGTAGCCCACTAGGTTCATCGGCGCAAGCCGGCACGACGAGAGTTGGTATCAAAAGAATAACCAGCGATGCGCAGTAGCACGGCAACTTGGTGGTCATTATGAGTCCTTGGGTTCCTAGTGAGATATGGCTCTAATCGTAAGTGGAGTCGGGCAACTTGACAGTTTCGCGCGGTCAAATTCCAATAGGAGTGCGACGTCAAATATGTTCGAAATCGCCGTCGTAAATGCGTACGTTGACAAACCGTTTGGGAGTAACCGCGATGAAATACGTAAATTGGCAACTTATGATTCTGATATGTTGTTGCACGACTGACTTGCATGCTGCCGATCAAGACGACGTGATGCGCGTTGGCATCGTAGGATGCGATACAACGCATGTCATCGAATTCACAAAACTAATCAACGCCTCTCAAGAGGATGGTGCGACGAGGGATCTCAAAGTCGTCGTTGCATACGCCGGCGGAAGCGACGATATCCCCGACAGCCGTAATCGCGTTCGAGGTTTCGCCGACCAATTGCGTGCGCAAGGCGTGAAAATGGTCGACTCGGCCGATATTGTTGTGGAGCAGTGCGACGCGATCTTGCTGGAAAGCCTTGACGGTCGAGTCCACCTCGAGCAATTTCGGGCTGTGGCCCGCGGAAAGCCAGTGTTTGTCGACAAGCCCCTGGCAGCATCTTTGGCGGACATTATGGCAATTTTCCATCACGCGGATCAAACCAATACGCCATGCTTTAGTGCATCGGCCTCGCGTTACGTCGACCAAGTTAATGCTTTGATCAACGACGATACGGCCGGTGAAACGTTGGGGTGCGAGACCGCGGGGCCGCTGAAAATCGAGCCACATCACCCTGATCTTTTCTGGTATGGCATCCATGGCGTCGAAGCACTCTACACATTAATGGGCAGGGGATGCGAAACGGTCTGCCAGGTCGAATCGCCAATGTCGGCACTCGTGATCGGAAAATGGCACGACGGACGCATCGGCTCGTTCCGAGGCATAAAGCATGGCAAGTCCAGCTATGCGTTCACGTTATACGGCAAAAACTCAATTGTTCAGCGACAAGGGTTCTCCGGCTATGAACAACTCGTACAGCATATTTGTGAATTCTTTGTATCGCGCCAACCTCCCGTGAACCGATTGGACACTATCGAACTATATGCTTTCATGGAGGCGGCCGACGAAAGCAAATCGTTGGGCGGTACGCCGGTTGCGATCGCCGATGTTATCCTCCGCGCTGAGCAACAATCTGGTCAAGTAAATAGTGGGCAATCGTCGGCGGCTGAACGGTAGCTCGTATCTCTGGGCAAAGCATACTTTGTTGGACTACGAGAAATCCGGCAGCACCCAGGGCTCACGATATTCACGCGTCAGCAATTCATTGGCGTCGCCATTCGAGGCATCAAATCGTTCGGTTTCCGAATTCCACTCAAGCTGTCGCCCAACACGCTGTGAGATATTTGCGAAGTGGCAAAGCGCTGCGCTCGCGCTTCCAATTGCTATGTCGGCCGCAGGTGTGCTCCCGCTTCGAATGCAGTTCACCCAATTCAATTGATGAACTGGTTCAAATGGCGTAGCCGGAACGCTGCCGGGCTTGGGCGTTTCGCCGTATTGTCCGATCACCCAACTCTTGCCATCGGTCGTTACGACGCCTTTCGTGCCGTGATACTCCACCCCAAAATTCGATCCCGCAAGTTGGTGCGGCGACCAGGTGCGATGTTCCCACATCAGCAAGCTGTGTGGATACTCGAAACAGGCAATCTGAGTGTCGGGAGTAACTTGATCGTCCTCAAACACGTACTTGCCGCCATTGGAACTGACGGTCTTCGGAAGTTCCACACCGAGGCCCCACCGTGCCAGGTCGAGGCCATGCACGCCATTGTTGCCGATTTCTCCAGTTCCATACTCCCATTGCCAATGCCAATTGTAATGGAAGTGATTTCGATTGAACGGCCTCGATGGCGCGGGGCCAAGCCACATATCGTAGTTGACGCCCTGTGGAGGCGACGGTTCGTCAATCGCATGGCCAATGCGCTCCCGTCTTGAAGTAATCCACGACCGAGCAAAATGCAGCCTCCCAATTCCGCCAGAGTGCAGGAAATCGACCATGGCCCTGAGCGATTCGCTGCTCCGGCGTTGCGTTCCGGACTGCACAACGCGTTGGTGCTTGCGCGCCGCAGCCACCATCTGCTTACCTTCGAAATAATTGTGAGAGACCGGCTTCTCGCAGTAAACATGCTTGCCTGCTTCGCAGGCGAGAACGGTGGCTAGAGCGTGCCAATGATCGGGCGCAGCGACGACAAGGCCATCGATGTTATTGTCATCAAGAACTCGCCGAAAATCAGTCAGTATTTCTACAGGTCGTGCTTGCCGCTGCTTGACAATCTCGCCGCACTTTCCAGCCACTCCTTCGTCAACATCGCAGACGTATGCAATGTCCACATTGGGAATCTGCATAAAGTAGTTGACTAGAGTCTGTCCACGGATCTGCGCACCCATTAGTCCAATGATGACTCTGTCATTTACGTCTGGCGCACCGGTCGCCCGCCTCACCTTCGCACTGGGAACGCTGGCGGCCAGCGCTACCGCACCCATGTCTTTCAGGAAACGGCGTCGAGATACTGAGTGGAGCA
>JBIOWO010000147.1:0-34525 GCA_044868555.1 Lacipirellulaceae bacterium
GGGGGGGGGGGCGTAAAGGCGGACAAAATGTCGACGCTAGCAGACGGCGGCGACGGCAACGCGGCGCGCGCCGCATCGGCGTTCCACTTAGAGATCGGAAACTGATGGCCGAAGAATGCAACTGAAATTTGGCGGCGCGGGGATCGGGCGGATCATCGCGCGAAAAGATGTCAGGTCGCCACGGCGACTCGCCGGGGCGAAATGGAAAACCTGACCTACGTTAGCTGCCGGGGGCCCGGTCGGCGTTGTGGAGCGCGGCGGGAATGGCGATCGCGGCGGCGATCAGGCCGCCGACCACGAGCGGATGAGTGGCGATAGCCTTGGCGTGGGGGAAAAATTCGTCCCTGAACCTTGGACCGGCCTGGCCGCGGACAATGGCTCGCTGTTCGATGATCGCCAACTGGTTCGTAGCGCACGGTGGCGCCGTGCCGGGGGCCCAGAGGCGGCAGATTGCAGTGCCGTGGGGCGCAACAACTTGATGCGTGCCGCCGCGCAAGCCCGTGACCGCGAAAGTGCCGCTGGCGTCGGTTCGCGATGTGGCGACGGCCGTGTCGGCGACGAAAATAGCGACCTCGGCTCCTGCCACAGGCCGCAGATTCGTGTCGACCACTTGGCCGATCAATAGCCCACCGGGTGACAGGGCAACGTCTCGAATGACGATCTGGCCGGCGGCAGACGCGGACGACGTCGGGGTCGAGGAGAACGGCATCTGGCCGAGCGCGGCCGGCGCAGGTAGCGAGAATCCGCATGCCGCGAGCCATGTTAGCGCGTGGTATGCACGCGACGAGCGGTTCATGGGTCAGCGTTCCTCAAGCGTCGCTAAGCCGCCCTTCGGTCATGTGCTGAGTGCCGAATCGCAAGCGGCGTCAGCTGCCGGATGTAAAATCGTCTGCCAGGGCGATGGGGATGGCAATTGCCGCGGCAACAACGCCGGCCGTGATATAGGGATGGCACTTGATCCACTCGACCCAGTCGGTCATGGGTCCATAACCGGGCATGCCAAATTGTCCGCGGACGACGTCCTGGCCGGACACGATGAGCGCCGACTGCTGCGCCGAGGGCGGGGCCGTTTCGACAGCCCACAAGCGGCAGATGCTTTGGCCATTTTCGGTGGCGAGCTGGTATTGTCCGCCGCGCAGGCCCTGGGCCGCGAAAACGCCGTCTTTGTCCGTCGTGGTGCGGACGACTTCGCGGTCGGCGTAGCGGATGGCGACGACGGCGCCGGCTTGCGGTGCACCCGCCGGATTCACGACCTGACCGACGAGCAAACCGCCGTGCCGGAGTGCCACATCGCTGGTTCGAAACAGCGGCTGAGGCGATTGGGGTTGCTGCGGCTGCGTTGGCTCCGCCGCGAAAGCAGTCGGCGGCAGCACGAGCCCGATGCAAGCGACCGCGGCGGCCAGCGTCGAAAATGAATTCCGTATCATGATCACTCCTCGCTCCAGACGGTTACCAAAGTGCAGTCGTTGCGCCAGCGGCGATAGCTTCGTCGCGCTCTATGTATTCACGTCCCCCTATCGGTAATGCGCGTCGATGGACTTAATGCAGTTGGGCGACAAAGTTGCAAAAATCGGCAATGTCTCGCTGGCTTGCCAAACCGTCCCGCTGGCACTACGGCCAGCGGTGCGGATCAGTTGCTGTCAGTCGCGCCAGTGTTTGAAATGCTGGATCATTCGCTCGGTTGGGTTGGGGACGGCTTCGGCGAGCTTCGCGGACAAGGGGCCGGCCGATTCAATCGGCGCGGAATTCGATTGGAAGCTTGCTTGTTGGACGTCGAAACGCACGCGACCCGGCGGCGCTCCCTGCTGAAGATTGGCAAGGTAGGTGACCAGCACGCGGTGGGCCGGCTTGGGGCCGTGCAACATGAAATGTACCCAGGCCCAGGAGTAGCGGTAATCGTAGGCGCCCATTTCCGCAAGGTCCGTGCGATTTTCGAGCGATTCGATGCTGCGGACCATGCCGAGCCGCATGTTCCAGCGCAGTGATTCGAAGTGCGGATGATCGAACGCCCGCTGGCTGGCAGGCACCTCGAAGTATTCGGCCAACCCTTCATCGAGCCACAACGGCACGACCGGCAAGACTCCGTGGAGCAGAGCGTGCGTACATTCGTGGCGGAGGTCGATGTCCAATTCGGCGTGGCGATAGGCGTAGACGCCGGCCTGGTCGCCTTCCTTGACGAAGAGCGCGCGGCGATACGGGACGTGAGGAAAGTGCTGCTCGATGTAAGCCTGATGCTGGGCGGCATTTGAGAACAAATAGATGCCGATGCGTTTCTTAGCGGGCGGAATGCCCAGGGTGCGCGTCAGCTCGCGTTGCAACTCGGGGAGCTCGACGAGCAGCGGCTCACACTCCTTCAGAGGAAAGGTTGCCTCACAATAAAATGGGCCCACGGAGCGGGCGTCGACCCAGGCATCGGCGGCCCGCGCGACGAACGGCGCAGCGGCGACCAGCAGACCGATCTGGGCCACGGCAACGATAATCAGTCGCATTCGGGCGAGTGGCTGCATCATACGGTGGCGCTCCTTGTCCACCACCGTTGTCGTCGGCGTGATTGCAATTGTGGTCGGCGTCCGGGAGGCACGGTTTGGCCGATGGAGACGCGGGCCGGATGATGGCAGCAGAGATCGTCGGCCGTCTGCCGATCGCTGATTGCTTCAACGCGTTCGTGGGCTCGGCGGATGAGCGGCCGCCGCGAGCGCGACCCATGACCGTCGCTGGCGACGAAATGGACGAGCCCTACTTCGATCAGCCATTCGGCCAGCTCTTTGGATTCGGGACCAAATGTGCCGCACAGGCTGCCGGCCGTGATCTGTGTGAGACAACCGGCGTCAACAAGCGGGGACAGCACTTCGGGCCGGCGGAGCAGGCCGAGGTTGCGTTCCGGATGCGCCAGGATAGCGACGATTTTTCGGCGCGAGAGGTCTTCGAGGATGGTGTCGAGCGGCAAATAGATTTCGTGTGGCAGCTCCACGAGAACGTGGCGGTGATGATCGCCCAGGGTGAGCACGTCGCCCCGCGCAAGGCCTTCGGCGAAGCCGGGCTCGATTCGCACTTCGCCTCCCGGCAATACTCGCAAGGGGATGGCCGCGGCGTCGAGCCGCTGTTGCAGCTCTGTGACGCGAACGCGGATGTCGTCGCCTCGATTTTCGCTGAAGCTGCCTAGCTGGTGCGGCGTGGCGACGATCGTGGAGGTTCCGTCGCCGACGGCCAGCCGAGCCATTGCGAGCGACTCGTCCCAATCGCACGGGCCGTCGTCGATGCCTGGCAAGATGTGGCAATGGATGTCGACAAACGAGATGGTCATCCGTCTCGCTCCGTAGGGCGGCGAAGTTGCGGCGCGCAGTTGGCGCGGTCCGCGATTCGCGATGAGTAACAGTGCGAACAGTGTCAGGCTAAAGCCTGATCGACGAGTCCCGCCCGACGGTGTTGGACAAGGGACCGACGACGCCGGTCGCCCGTCGGGGTAGAAAAGCGGGCGGAGTATAGCGGGCGCGGGGGGGCGGTCAAGGTGGCTTGGGACGCCGGCAGTGCCGGCAATTGAAGCGGCCGGGTGTTGGCAGGGAACGCGGGTGATGAGGGGGCGGTTTGCCGCGTGGCGTAAAGAGCACGAAGTACTGAGTACAAGGTACGAGGTACGAAATACGGGAGGGACGAGTGGTGTGCCAATTCGTATTCGTCATAGCTTCATTTGGGTGTGGTACTTCATTCCGGCGAGCGTAGCTCGCCGGCTAGGGCAGGATGGCAGTGACCGCTGGCAGTCCCATTTTCGGACGGGAGTCCCGATTTGAGATGGATTTGACCCGTAATTGGCCCGACCGGTCGATCATTCGAGGATTCGCCGTTGGAACGAAGAATCGATTTTTCCCCGAGAAATCCAGGGGAAAAGTCATCCATCCGAGTCTTCCGGCCGTACGGCTTGTGGCGCTGGGCACACAGGTTGCTACTTATTGCGCCAGTCGCAACACGCGACCGCAACTCGCGGGCGGTGGCTGCCCGTGGGGAAAACGCTGTTCAAGCATGAACAAGGAGTTAACGATGCTAGTTCTCAGCAGGAAAGTTGGTGAACGGATTCACGTCGGCGATGACATTACGATCGAGATCCGGCGGATCGCCGGAAATCGAGTGACGATAGCCCTGGGGGCGCCTCGTGAGGTAAGGATATTGCGCGGTGAATTGGAGCGTGCGGCCCGGGAATTCCGGGAGCCGGACGAAGAGCATGAAGCGCACGAAGCACATACGACCGAATGCAAGCCGTGTGTGCCCGTGCCGAGCACCGGGCGAGATTCCATCCTGAACGGGCTGCCGACTTCGACCGTAGGGCATTAGTTCCCTGTTAACCTGACCGTGGGACGCGACTTCGCGATCTAAGACACCTCCTGGGAAGCACACCGCGGCGTGAATCACGACCGCACTGGTGAGAACCGGGGATCGACTGAACTCATCGTCTCCACCCGATACAGATCGCCAACCGCTGCATGCGCACCGCAGCGCGTTGGCGATTTGTTTTTGCTAGCAGGCGTGGCGCGGCGTGGCTGGGGTCGAGCGTTAGCGAGCCCCCAGTAAAACGTCGCGGGATTGACTGCGGGAAGCTTGATCTTCTACTATTCCGCCGCCGGTGCTGGGTGCCGGGCTCGTCTTGGCTCTTCTCCCTTTTGATCGGGGCGGTCGCGGTGCGCGATTCGTTGCATCGTATTGGCAGACGGCATTCGGCCTACGCGCTCTTGGCGTGCGCGTTGGGGCTGGCGGTTGGCTGTGCATCGAGTGAATGGGTCAAGGTGCGCGACACGCCGCGCAATCCGCTTGCCGGGTCGCTCGACCTGCTTGCGCCCGGCGGACCAAAGCCGACGGAGCGCACGATGCAGCTGTTGCGTCGGTACGATCTGGCACAGGATTTGGACGGCGATCGGGCGACCATGTTAGCGCGGCTGGAGGATCTGCAGCGCCGCGAGCCGAATCCGGAGCATGAATACGCGATGGCCGAGATCGCGTACATCACGGCCAAGCAGGCCGAGACAATGCATCGCGATCGGGCGCTGGAGTTTTACGGCACGGCGCTGATTCATGCGTATCGGTATCTGTTTGAGCAAGGAGCAGGGAGCGGGGAGCCGGGAGCGGAGTCGGCCGAATCCCAACTGGTTGATTCAGGCGTCGTAGTCAATCCGTACGATCCGCAGTTTCGCGGGGCTTCGGATTTGTATAACCAGTCGTTGGAGGGATTGTTGCGGCTGGTGCGGCAAGAAGGTGAACTGCGGCCCGGCATGTCGCGGACGGTCAAGACGTCGAATCACACGTGCTCGTTTGACGTGGTGCTGGATAGCAAAGGGTGGCACGCGGACGACTTCGATCGGTTCGAATTTGTCAGCGACTACAAGGTGCAGGGGCTGCAGAATCATTACCACTCGTACGGACTGGGCGTGCCGCTCATCGCGGTGCGGAAGAGTTACGTCGATTCGGATCCGGCCGAGCACTTTTATCCGACCAATGTGGCATTTCCGATCACGGCGTTTTTGCGCGTGGATCGACCGGAGCATGAGGGAGGTGCAGGGGGACCGGACTCTTTTTCGACGGGCGGTGTTGATCGAGTGGCGGACTCTCGAGTCGAAAAAGACTCCCGACCCCTGGCGACCGATCCGCAGGCGCCGCACTTTGTGCTCGAATTGCATGATCCGCTCGATCGGCAGACGATCGACGTGGCGGGTCGCACAGTGCCGCTCGAGGCTGACCTGAGTACGCCCTTGGCGTACTTCCTCAATCAACCGCAGTTTCAGGACAGCGAAATTTCCACGCTGGGGCTACTGCGGCCCGGCGACGCGAAGCAGTTGCAGGGGTTGTACATGCTGGAGCCGTTCGACCCGCACAAGATGCCGGTCGTGATGGTCCACGGGCTATGGTCGAGCCCGATCACGTGGATGGAGATGTATAATGACCTGCGCAGCGACCCGCTGCTGCGGGAGAACTACCAGTTCTGGTTCTACCTTTACCCAACTGGCCAGCCGTTCTGGTTCAGCGCCACGCAGATGCGGGAGGACCTGGCGATCATGCGGCGGGAACTGGATCCGGCGCGGCAGAGCCCGGCGCTGGACCAGATGGTGCTGGTCGGACATAGCATGGGCGGGTTGGTATCGAAACTGCAGACAGTCGAAAGCAGCGACGAGTTCTGGCACACGATGAGCGACCACGAGTTTGCGGAACTGAATGCCGGCGAGGACGTGGTGCGGTCGTTGGCGGGGACGTTTTTCTTCTCTCCCAGCCCGTCGGTGCGACGGGTCGTGACGCTGGGGACGCCGCACCGAGGTAGCGAATTTTCCAACGGCGTGACCCAGTGGCTGGGACACAAGCTGATCAAGCTGCCGAGCAAGATGCTCAAGGGGCGGAACGAGTTGATCGCGCGGAACCGGGATTTTTTCCGGCCAGGCGCGCCGTTGAACATTACGACAAGTATCGATTCGTTGTCGCCCGAGTCACCCGTGTTGCCGGTGCTGTTGTCGGCCGCGCCTGGGCCGTGGGTGATGTATCACAATGTGGTGGGGCGCGAGCCGGAACCAAGTTGGTGGCGGAAACGCCTGATTGGCGAAGGCGACGGCGTCGTGTCGCTCAGCAGTGCGCGGCTGGACGACATGCGGCAAGTGCGGTCGCAAAAAATCGTGCCGGCCGATCATATCAGCGTGCATCGCCATCCGCAGAGCATTCTGGAAGTTCGCCGAGTGTTGTTTGAGCAGTTGGCCGAGCTGGAAAACTTTCCGAACGGCTTCGACACACAAGTTGCGACAACGGGGGTTGAGGACGCACCGCGGACTGCCGTTGTACCGGCGGCCGCCACGGGGACAACACGCTGGTAGCCTTGTCCAGGCGTTCGTCGGCTAGACTGCCCTGGAACGCTGCTGGAGCATATCGCGAAGCGGCGCGTTGCCGGACAACAGCCGAGGAAGTATCTCGGCCGCCTTGTCACGCGGAACGCGATCCAGCGCGACTTGCTGCTGTGCCTGACTTGGGTGCGATGCAGCGGGCCAAGCCGATGAGCCGTGGGCTTGTCGCGTCGTGCGCATTGCCTGGCGGACGCCGATGTCGGTCGCGCTGGCACAGCTCGCCACCTTTTGCAGGCTGGCCGCCGCCGACTCGTTAAAAGTCAACTCGCCGCGGATGACGGGCACTTCGGCCGGCGCTTCGATGCCCAGTCGCACGGCTTTGCCTTTGGTGCGGAGGATGGTAATGGTGATGCCATCGCCGATGTGGACCTTTTCCTGATACTTCCGTGTTAAGACCAACATTGAACACTCCCTTAGTTGGCAAAGCGATGGAATCGCTTTTGTCATCCATCGCAGCGTGGAAAAATCGCCTCAGCTCATTCCGTTTGGCTGACTCCGGTCAGCCGCTGCTAGCGAGGGACCGAATCTCCATGTGTCCCGCCCCTGACTACGCACGAAACGTGCCAAGGTTGTCAGAAAAGGGGTTGCTCGCGGGAAGTGAATCGGCGCGAAGCACTTACGACAAAATGCGAGCAAATCGAGTTGTTCACCGATAGCGGTGAACATTTACAATTAGTTGTGCAAAACTGCCACAAGATGGCTGCGGATTGACCAAAGTGCGGGTCGCTGGGCGACCAACATCGGCGACAGTCTAGCGGGGCGGCACCAAGTCGAGGTACGACAGGATCGTCGGCAAGCAATGCCGGCTGGTACGCGTCAGCCTTCGCCGCCATCGTCGACGACGGCGGACTCCTGGAGCAGCTCGATCTCGCGCTTGTCGTGCCGATCGATCTCGTCCAGCAAGGCGTTGAGGTCGTCGCACACCTCGATGAAACGCGGTTGCTCCCATTCGCTGATGGCGTTGAGCGCTGGCATCAGCTTGCGCAAGCGGTCGCGAAACCGCTTGTGATCGCTGGCCAGGAAGCTGATGCGATTCTGAAGGTACGGTTTGTCGTCGACGATTTCGGCCATGTAGCCGCCTTCCTCTTCGAGATTCATCACGCGCTCCAAATGGCGTTGGAACGATTTGATCGTGAATTGCAGGCTGGAGAGCTTGCGCGGCATGCTGACGTCGGGCGCGTGCCAGTTGAGCGTGACGCGCATCGCCTGCTTGACGTGCTCCAGGACCTGGTGCTCCATACAGACGGCGGAAATCACCGAATTATCTTGCAGCGTGGCCATTGTTGCGTCCTCCATTGTTCGCACGGTCTTTTCAGTATTCGGCACGCCGATCAGCACCGCGCCAGGGCCGACAGTTCGACCGCCGGGCACCGCGCTAACACGCGAGCCAACCGCCCACCAAATCCATTTCCAGTATCGTTTTGCCCGACAGTGGGCTGCTAACGGGGAAGTAGCCGACCAGAATGCCGCATCGATGAATGTCCCCGCCGAAAAGACAGCTACAGTATACCGATTGGATTCCCGGCTGCCACTCTAAAAACCGGCCGAATTGTCGCGTCCTCCAGCCGAGGGATCGCGACATAACAAGTTCCAGCCGCTTGGCATGCAAACGACATGCCGATTCGCGGATGCGACCCCCCGAAAGATTGCGGCGCGAAGTCGAATGAATGTTGCGGAGTCGGGCGAGCGTAACTAGCCGGCTATTTGTCGCGGCGTCCGGAACTTGCGTCACGAGTCATCGAGTGGGCGCCGGCGGTGCTGTTTCTTTTCGGCAATGGAGCGTTTGTGGCGGAGGCGCGACTCGCGGGCCGATTTTGGAACGCGCGTCTTCTTGCGCGGTCGTGGCGGCGCGGCGGCGACGAGAATTAGTTGGCGGAGTTTTTCCAGGCAGTCGTCGATGTTCCGAACCTGATCGCGATAGCGTTGACTGGTGAGAATCAGCTCGCCGCGGTCGTTAATTCGTCGGCGATTGGCTGCGGCCAACCGGATGCGGACGTCGTCGGGCAGCGACGGACTTGCGGCGACGTCCCAGCGAAGCACAGCCTTGCTGGCCACTTTGTTGACATTCTGGCCGCCGGGACCGGAACTGCGGACGAACGAGAACCGCAATTCGCTGCGGGGGATGGAGATGTGGGCGTTGATGCGGAGCGACTGGGACACCGTCATGCCAGCGAAGTGGGCCCGGAGGCGTGAACCAGCTCGGCGAAGGCCGCCTGGGATTGTTCCAGCAACGTCCAGTAGTCGTTGACGCCGATTTCCGGGCCAATCAGTTTGACGTCGAACGGGCCGGTGTAACCGGCGTCCTGAAGTGCGGTCACGATTTCGCCGAGGGGCAGTCGTCCGGCGCCGAGCGGACAGCGGTCCTGGTCGACGCTGGGGGGCACGCGGCGATCGCCCAGGTGCACGACGCCGATGTGCGGCGCGATCTTCGCGAGCTGGCGGCGTTGCCGGTGACCGAGCGGGAAATGATACGTGTCGTAAGCGAGCTTCAAGTAGGGACTGGCGTACTCTTCGACGAGCGCGACGACGGAGCGCGGGTCGGTCAGGAAGGTCCAATTCATGGCGCAGGCAGCGTGCATCGGCTCGAGGGCGAGCGGCACTTCGACGGCCGCGGCGAGCGGCAGCAGCTCATCGAGCGCCGTGCGGAACAGCCGGCCGGCGTGGCGAAAGGTGTGATTGTTGCGGCCGCCCGGGTAGATCACGAGGCAGCCGGCCTGCATGCCGGCCGCGAGCCGCAGTGCTTCCCTGGCGTCGTCGATGCTCTCTTCGAGCGTGCGACCATCACTGCCGGTGAAGCCGCCGGCCCACAACAAATTCGAAACCGACAGGCCGCTGCCGGCCAACAAGTCGATGGCGCGTTCCGGATCGTGATCGGCGAGTTTTTGCCGCCAGACGCCGATCGATCGGTATCCGGCGTGTTGATAGTTTTCGACGTCTTGTTCCAACGACCAGCGGAAGGTCGTGATCTCGTTCATCGAGAGCAGCGTCATGAACAATGGTTCCTGCCTGTTGGACGGGGACTGTCGGAGACGTCGCGGTTCGCCGCGAGGGGATGTGAGTATGCGTCAATCGACAGCGGGTGTAAAGCGGAAAGCGCAACGTGAGTGGAAGGTGCGCGTTTTGCGCGCGATCGGAGCGAATGGCGGCGCGCACACAACTGTTGCAAGTCGGCCGATTTGCGGCGGATACGGCGCATCGCACTGTGCTAGCATGGGTGGGAATTGATAGTTCGCGGACGAGCAATAATTGCTGACTCCTGCGTCTCTCGATGGACGACGTCGAGTGACGGATCTGCGGTTGACACGACAACATGTTTGCGATCGAAACGAACGGCTCCACCGACGGCGCGAACAACATCGATCCATCGCGCGATCCGGCGTCATTCGAGGCGACGAAGCGGCAGTGCCACGGAGCCGACGGCGCCACGGTATCCTCGCGGAGTGGTGCAATGAGTTGGAAAGGAATGTAGATTTGCAGTTGGGCACGTTCACTCCGCCATCAAAATGTTTGAGAAATTCAGCGCGCGGACTTCGAGATTGCGGAACAGCGGATCGGTCCCGAAATTCGCCGCTGCTCGTTCGAAAGCCGATTTCCGCGATGATCATATTGGTCAGACAGCGACAAAATGGCGTCCATGGTTGGAGCCAAATCGGATGCGCACACCCTCCAAGCGGGGGATTTCCGCCGATAGAGGGGATGATCGGGCGTTGCTGTCACGCCGGGGTTGCTGGTAAATTCACTCCATATGGAGGGGACAAATTTGATCTCATTGAACGGACCGAGAAGCGATCGTTTTCTCTTCGCAGTGATGTGATTCGCTGACGTGGGCTGCGGCGGGCCGGGGATATCTGCTGTGGGGCTTTCCGCAACGACAATGCACGCGACGCGCCGGGTGCGCGCCGTCGGTGGGTGGATGACTTTTGAACGTGCTGAGACGGCTCAGCAGTTTTTTGCAGTGGACCGTTGGTCGCGGCGAACGGCCCCCTGATTTCGTCAGCAAATCACGCGAATTCATACGAACAGCGTTATAATCGGTGATAGATTTGATTTCGTGCGTTGCGCGGAGGCCCCAAGTCGGCCTCAGCGGACGCGCAATTGCCAACACGGCGATGGTGTTGTGCTACTTTTCTTGAAGCGGTGAATCGTAAGGGTACTCATCCGATTGCACGATTTTGGTTTGCCGCTCGACTCGCGCAACGAATGACTCGTTGCGATTGCCGAGGAGTGATGGTTCATGGGGATAGATGTGCTGATTGCGGACGACCATGAGGTCGTGCGCGCCGGGTTGAAATCGCTGCTGGAAGGCACCGATATTCGCGTCGTGGCAGAAGCCAATAGTGGGAACGCGGCGCTCAAGCTGGCGGCCAAACATCGACCGGACCTCGTGCTTCTGGACGTGCGGATGCCGGACGGCGACGGGCTGAACTGCCTGGCGCGGATCAAGCTCGACATGCCGGACACGCCGGTGGTCATGTTCAGCACGTTCGACAACCCGACGTACGTGGCGCGGGCGGTGGCGCTGGGAGCGAGCGGGTATCTGCCTAAAAGCGCGAGCCGGAGCGAGATCATCGAGGCGATTCGCGCGGCGGCCGGCGGCGAAACGATTTGGTCGCGCGAGGAGCTACATCGTGTGAGCGGCGCGCTGGCCACGCCGCGCAGCGGAGCAGACTCCGAGGTGCCGCTCACGAAGCGCGAGAGTGAGGTGCTCAAGCAATTGGCGTTCGGCTTGACGAACAAGGAGATCGCGCAGGCGCTGGGGATCAGCTACGAGACGGTCAAAGAGCACGTGCAGCACATTCTGCGGAAAATCGGCGTATCCGACCGCACGCAGGCGGCGGTGTGGGCCGTGCGGAAAGATCTTGTCTGAGGCACGCAGTCGAGTCTCTCCGAAGCTCGGAGTCGGAGCTGCACAGTAGCCAGCGGCAGCTTCGGAGAAACTGCCTGCTTCGGCGCAAAAAAGCGGGCCTCGAATGAGCCAATCACAAATTGACTCGACGCAATGGTCAGGGGCAAGGCAACCACCACGCCACTAATGCATTCGAGGCCCCGCGGGCCAGCAAGGTTGGCGGTCGGTGGGCGAGGCTGGGCCCAACCCAGTCCGACCGTGCCAGTATTGAAGGCAGTTGTTGTGCCAAAGAATGGTACGTGCGATTTGTGGGTTTTGGATCACGGTCTCGTAAGTCGATAGCCGGCAGTGATTTAGTGTGAGACAAATTGGGCCGTTTCCAGGCGGCTCGCTGGATGTGGTAACAGTCTGTCGGTTGCGATTTACCGCAGCAAGTTGCGGCACGCAAAGGTCCCTCTGTCTCGCTCCGCTGCAATTTCCGGCGGTTTCGCGGTCTTCATCAAACGCTTACTCGAAGCGCATCAGAATGAGAACGTCGCCGGGCTTCGACGACGCAAGTTGGCCGGATACAATGGCTTGCTGCGTTCAACTCGAAGGCCGCCGCGCGGTTGGGCTCCGAGGACTCTGGTTGCCGTATGAGCACGGATTCTCAAGCTGAGACTCGGGAATTGCCTGGACGGGTGGCGGTGCGTCCGAGTGCCGGCGCCCGGACGGTGCTCATCTCGGTCAATCCGCGGGCCGGGGCTCGGGCCCGCCACAATCACGTGCGGGAGATCGAGCGTGCGTTGGCGGCAGGCGGATACGACGTTCGCACCACGACGGCGCTGGATGAGCTTGCCGCCTGGGCGGAGGCCGATTGGGGAGAAGGTCGATTGCGGGCGGTCGTATCGGTTGGCGGCGATGGAACGGCCTCGCTGGTGCGGAGCCATGTGCCGTTGGAAGTGCCGCTTCTGGCACTGCCGTTGGGGACGGAAAATCTGCTGGCCCGTTACGTGGGGCAGTCGCCCGATCCGGCCGATGTCCGCCGCACGCTCGACGAAGGCGTGACGATCGAGTTGGACTTGGGGCGGGCCGGCGACCGTTATTTTCTGCTGATGATCAGCGCCGGATTCGACGCGGAGGTGATCCGCTCTCTGCACAAGGACCGGCGGGGGAACATCACGCGCCGCTCGTATTATCTGCCGACGCTGCGGACAATTCGCGGTTACGGATACCCGGAGATGCAGTTATATTGCCGTGACGCGGCGTCGGGTGGCGTCGCGCACAGCGATGGCGAGCCGCTGCGTTGTCGCTGGTTGTTTGGGTTCAATTTGCCGCTCTACGCGCTGGGCATTCCGCTCGCGTCGGAGGCGGTGGGAACGGACGGCCTGTTGGACATGGTTGCGTTCGAGCGCGGCGGCCTGTCGAGCGTGGCGCGCTACCTGTGGCACGTGCTGCGCAGCAGCCACGGGCGGTTGGCCGATGCGGCGCAGCTGCGGTGTCGGCGGTTTCGCCTGGAGTCGGGCGGTGTGCCGGACGTGGCTTACCAACTGGACGGCGATTTTGCCGGCACGCTGCCGGTGGACGTCGAGGTGCTTCCCCGCCAGTTGCGGTTGTTCGTGGCGCGAGAAGCGGCTGGGCGACTGGGATTTGATACGACTTCGATGTGAACTGGCTTCTGCCGAAAGCCGTAGCACCAATGTTGAATAATCCAGCCAGGATTGATGCATACCGCTGCGGGGCCGGCGAAAAACTGCTCGTCGTGGCTGGACCGTGCGTTATTGAGAGCGAAGCACTGACGCTGCGGATCGCCGAGCGGCTGGCGGAAGCGACGCGCGAGCTGCCGGTGCAGTTGGTTTTCAAGGCGTCGTTTGACAAGGCCAACCGGACAAGTCTCGATTCGTATCGCGGGGCCGGGCTGGATGAAGGGCTGCGAATCCTGGAACGGGCCGGGCATGCCGCGGGTGCGCCGGTGACGACCGACGTGCACGAGTCGTCGCAGGCTGCGGCGGTCGGACAGGTGTGTGCTCTGTTGCAGATTCCGGCGTTCCTGGCACGACAGACCGATTTGCTGGTCGCCGCGGCTCGCACCGGGCGGGCCGTGAATGTGAAAAAAGGTCAATTCATGGCCCCGTGGGACATGCGGCACGTGATCGGCAAGCTGTCGGCGGCCGGCTGTAAGAACGTGTTGGTGTGCGAGCGTGGGACGTTTTTCGGCTACGGCCGACTGGTGAACGACATGCGGGCGATCCCTCAGATGCAGTCGCTGGGCGTGCCAGTGATATTCGACGCGACGCACAGCGTGCAGGAACCGGGCGGACTCGGAAATACCACGGGCGGGAACCGGGCGATGGTCGAGCCGCTCGCGCGGGCGGCGATGGCATTGGGAGTGGACGGCTTGTTTTGTGAGACGCACCCGGATCCTGATCAATCGCCGAGCGACGGCCCGAACATGGTGCCGCTCGATCAGTTCGGGCCGATGTTGCGGCGGCTGTTGGAGATTCGCGGCGTGGTGAGCGGATTGGAACGGTCGCCGATCGGCGCGGCGGGGCAGTGCGAATCGTAAACGTTGGGTTGATGAAGCGGCGAAATAGAACGATGTGGGCCGGAATTGATTTCGTGACGGGGCCTTCTCTGCGCTGTCGCGCCGAGCAAGTTCGGCCGCTAAATCGGCGGATCTGCGCTGTGGGCGTGGCGGTGATTGCCTTGGTATTTGCTGGCTGTCCGCGTCCTCAGGAATCGACGCAAAGCCAGTCGCGGCAGGCGCTGCTGCGGCGTGCGGATCGGAGCGACTCGTTGCTCGATGCGGCGGTGAGTCAATTGCGCGATCTGCCCTCGACCGTGACGACAAATCTGGTGCTGCCCGAAGTGGTGGTCCACTCGCCCACGACCAGCGACGGCCAGGACGTGATGGCCGTCTGCGTGGCGAATCCCGCGACTCCGGACGGGCCGATTAACTATCTCCTGGTGCCGACTCGCAATATCCACTTCCGCGCGCTGGGCGTGAAGCCGGGCGACATCGTGAAGTATCACGCGGGCTTGAATCCGGAAAGTTTGGAAGCCGGATTTGAGGAACGGGTTGTCCTCGAGCTGATCGTGGCTCAAGTTCCGGACGTTCCGGCCGGCAATATCCTGCTGGTCGAAGGCAGTTTGAACCAGCCGGTCGAGACTCCGGCCAAGCTGGAGATCTGGCGGTACGTGGACGACCGGCTGGTGGAGATCAGCCGGCAGTTGCGGCGGTATGTGGTGCGGCGACTGCCGCCGGTCGGCTGGGAGCCCAGCGCCGACGCGCAAGCGCTCGATCAAATTGTCGTGCAGCTCAATTCGTGGCTACGACAGAACGAGCCGGCGGTAGATTGGCAGGCCGACCCGCTGCTCGAAACGCTCAATACATCGCTGGCGGAGAAACTCAAATCGTTGGCGCTGGAGAATCCCGGCCTGGCGCCGTACCTTACGAAGGACGGCTTGGCGTCGCAGTTTTTTCCTCCGTACGACGGCCGGCTGCTGCAGGAGGCCGTCTGGCTGCGCGATATCTCGCGCTGGGCGCAGGGCAGTAGCGTCGACACAAATCTGGCCAGGGCGGAGGCGCTGTTCGATTGGACGGTGCGGAACATTCAACTGGACGACGACGGGGCCGGGATGCCGGAGCGGCCGTGGCAGTCGCTGATGTATGGGCACGGCACGGCCGAACAGCGGGCGTGGGTGTTCGCGCTGTTGTGCCGGCAGCAGGGGCTGGACGTGGTGATGCTGGGGTTCGCGCCATCGACGGCCGAGGGCACGCCAAAGTTCTGGCTGCCCGCGCTGGTCGACGACGGCCAGCTCTACTTGTTCGATACGCGGCTGGGGCTCCCGATACCGGGACCTGAAAAACAGGGCGTCGCGACGCTTGCTCAAGCGCAGCAGAACGATGCGCTGCTCCGGCAGCTTGATTTAGAAGGCTCGCCGTATCCGGTGACGGCGGAGCAACTCAAGAATGTCGTGGCCTACGTGGTCGCCGATCCGTTCGATCTTGCGCGGCGAGTGCGGCAATTGGAAACGAAGCTCACCGGCGACGATCGGCTCGCGCTGTCGGTGCGGGCGAGCGAACTGGCCGGCCGGGTGAAGGAGTTGCCCGGAGTGGAGGACGTGAGGATTTGGGATGTGCCGTTTCGCACGTTGGCGGATCAATTGACGCTCCCGCAAACAGACGACCGTCCTGAGCGACACAAAGCGGCTCTGGCGTTCGAGCCGTTCGCGTGGCGGCCCGTGTTGTGGAAGGCCCGCACACGCCACTTTCAAGGGCGCAGGCAGACGGCCGATGAAACCAAGCGGCAGGATCCCGAAGACCTGATCGACGACCATCGCGAAGCGGCCCAGTTGTACATGGATAAATCGATCCGCCCGATGCACGCCGAGATTGCCAAGTCGGCCGAGGAAGAACAGCGGATTCGTAAGGCGGCCAAGCTCGATGCCACGTATTGGCAGGGAATGTTGAAATTCGACGATGGCATGTACGATGTGGCGGCCGACTGGCTGGGTCGCGAGGAACTGACGGCCGGCGGTTCACCGTGGGCGGCGGGGGCACGCTACAACCTGGCCCGCACGCTGGAGGCGCAGGGAAAATTTGAGGAAGCGGCGAAGATTTTGGAGAAAGATACGTCGCCGCAGCAGCATGGCGACAAGCTGCGTGCGAAATGGCTGAGGGAACGGGTGGAGGAGAATTAGGGTGGCACGCCCAGAGCCTCGAGCGATGGGCGTGGTTGGCGCGATTGGGCAGACCACGCCCTTCGCTGGACGCTCAGGGACGTGCCACACTTCGCAATTCGATATTTCGTGTGCCGGCGCCGATGCGAGCATTTCTTCACCAGCGCTGGTTTCTGTTCGCACTCGTTGGAGTGCTGCTGGCCGGCATGATGTGGCCGGCGGCGATGCGGCCGATCGTGGGCTGGCTGCCGGGCGACGTGCTGGTGGCGGCGGTGACGTTCATCATGGCGCTGCCGCTGGAAACGGGGGCGCTGTGGAGCGCCGTGCGGCGGCCGGGGCCGGCGTGGCTGGCGGCGGGACTCAACAGTGGCGTGGCGCCGTTATTGGGCTGGCTGGCCGGCCGCACGTTGCCGCCGGAATTGGCGGTGGGCGTCATCGTCGCGACGACTGTGCCGTGCACGCTGGCGACGGCGGCCGTGTGGACGCGGCGGGCCGGTGGAAATGATGCCGTCGCGTTCCTGGTGACGATGATTACCAACCTGGCCTGCTTTCTCGTAGTGCCGGCGTGGCTACGGCTGTTGGTGGGCATTCGGGCGGACATCGATTACGGGCATATTGTCTGGGGGCTCATTGTGTCGGTCGTGCTGCCGATCATCGCGGCCCAGTTGTTGCGTCAGTGGCGGCCAATCGGCGGCTGGGCGACGCGGCGGAAGCATTTGCTCAGCGGTGTCGCACAGGTGGGCGTGCTCGTGATGGTTCTCATCGGCGCGATTGGCTGCGGCGAGAAGCTGCAAGGCGTCACGGACGGCTCAATTCTGACGGTCGCAAACCTGACGATGATGGTGTTGGCCGTGACGGCGGTGCACGTGTCGCTGCTGGCGCTGGGGTGGGTGCTCTCTGGCGGGCTGCGATTTGACCGGGGCGACGCGATTGCGGTGGCGTTTTCGGGGAGTCAGAAGACACTGATGGTCGGGGCGTACATCGCGATGGCGGTCGGCCCGCTGGCGATTCTGCCGATGGTGGCGTACCATGCGGTCCAGTTGATCGTGGATACGCTCGTGGCGGATTGGTGGCGCGCACGTGGTAATGGCGTTGAGCACATCGTATAATTAGGCGCACGCTTTATTCAATGGGAGTTACCGCCATGGCCGCGACCGGAGTAAAACCAATGGGTCGAGTGACCGTCGAAGTTGCGTTAGCGAATCACTGGGTTGTCCTCCGCGCAAAGGATGGATACCTCCCACCCGATGATATCCGGCGCACCACGGTTACTGGAATAGTCGACTCAGGTGCCGCGCGGCTTGTGCTTCCGCCGCAGGCCGTCGAAGCGCTGGGATTGCAGATGGACGACGAAACGAACGTTCGTTATGCCGATCAGCGCACGGCACGAAGGCCGATTGTGCACAACGTATGGCTCGAACTTTGCGGCCGTGGCTCGCACTTCAGCGCCATTGTGGAGCCGGATCGGCGAGACGCTTTGATTGGGGCGATCGTCTTGGAAGAATTGGATTTGATCATCGATTGCACTCGGAACGAAGTGCGGCCGCGGGATCCCGACCGCATCATCTCCGAGATTGAGTAGCCCAGTCGCAAAATTTCTGCTCGCGTGGCCATCTTGGTGCATGCATTGATAATCCCGCCTGGAGTCTGACCGTGCGTGGGCCATCGACTCTTGCCGGTTTGCTGCTGGCCGCGACCGTTTTTGCGGCGACTTGGCAGGCCGGCTTGACTAACGAGCAGTCGTGGACGGCGGCCGTGACGACGCTGTGTGCCGTGTGGTGGATTGCGGAGTCGATTCCGCTGCCGGCGACGGCCCTCGTGCCGCTGGCCGCCTTTCCGCTCGTGGGCGTGCTCAGCGAGGCAAGTGTTGCGACCGCGTATTGTCATCCGCTGGTGCTGTTGTTCATGGGCGGATTCATGCTGGCCAAGTCGGCCGAGCGGTGGGGCGCGCACCGGCAACTGGCTCACTCGATGATCGCAACGGTCGGCGGCACGAGCGGGCGGCGGATTGTGCTGGCGTTCATGCTGGCCACGGCGTTTGTGAGCATGTGGATTTCGAACACGGCGGCGGCGCTGATGATGTTGCCCGTGGCGCTGGCGGTGATGGAGCAGGACAAGTCGGGCCGGCTGGCCACGCCGCTGATGCTAGGCATTGCGTACAGTGCGAGCATTGGCGGGATCGCGACGCCGATCGGGACGCCGCCCAATGGCGTGTTTCAGGCGGTGTACAAGACGACGACGGGATTCACGGTGCCGTTTCACCAGTGGCTGGCGTTGGGCGGCAGCGTGGCGATTCTAGTGCTGTTGGCCGCTTGGCTGGTGTTGACGTGGCGGCTGTCGGGCGTGCCGCCGATCGAGGCCGGCGAGCGCGAAGATTGGACGACGGCTCAGAAACGAACGATGATCGTGTTGGGCCTGACGGCCGTGGCGTGGATCACGCGCGAGATTCCGTACGGTGGCTGGTCGGAGTTTACCAATCTCGGCAAGGACGGCGACACGACCGTGGCGATCGTCGCAGTGCTCGCGCTGTTCTTGATCCCCAGCGGCGACGAGGAGGGGAATCGGCTGCTCGACTGGCACACGGCGTCGCAGATACCGTGGGGCGTGTTGATCTTGTTTGGCGGCGGGATCGCGATCGCCACGGCATTTGAGGCGTCGGAATTGTCGAAGCTGGTCGGTCAGCTCGTGGCGGGCATTGAGCACTGGCCGACGCTGGCGATTCTTGGCACGGTGTGCGTCGCGGTGACGTTTCTATCCGAGTTTACGAGCAATACGGCGACGTCGAACATTTTGATGCCCGTCCTGGCGGCGGCGGCCAAGGCCGGCGGCTTGAGCCCGGCGATGTTGATGTTTCCAGCCACCATCTCCAACAGCCTGTCGTTCATGATGCCGGTGGGCACGCCGCCGAACGCGATTGCCTTCGGCACGGGGCGGGTGCCGATGCGGGACATGGTGCGGATTGGGCTGGTGCTGAATCTGGTGGGGGCGGCGATCACGACGCTGGTGTGTTGGAAGCTGTTGCCAGTGGTGATCGGGGAATGAGGGTTCAGCAGCTAAACCGCAAGCGGATCGATAAACCGCAAGCGGATCGGGCCTTGCCGTGGTAGCGGTGGGCCGATAAACTTAGGGATTCAATGAATTCGACTGAGTGAGGCGTGCCATGAAAGACGGCATTCATCCTGAATATTACGAAACGCAGGTTTCTTGCGGCTGCGGCAACAAGTTTGTCACGCGCAGCACGCGCAAGGAATTGAAGGTCGACATTTGCAACGTCTGCCACCCGTTCTACACGGGCAAGTTGAAATTCGTCGACACGGCCGGGCGGATTGAGAAGTTCAAGAGCAAATTTGCCGCGGCCGGATACGCGAGTCTTAATCGCGGAAAGAAGAAAGAGGCAGCGGCGACTTCGGCCGAGAAGTCGTAGCTGGGCCACATTCTGTCGATTGCCTGGCGGCGTAGCCTCGTCTTGGGCCGCCGGGTAGAATCTGCCAAGCTACGGTCTTAGTGCGTACCATTGGGTGGCACGCGCAGAGCCTCCGGCGATGGGCGTGGAAGTTACCACTCCATTCGCCACGCCCTTCGCCCGAGGCTCAGGGGCGTGCCACCCGGACATTCTCCTCACTTTTCATGCGCGATTTACTGGAACAAAAACTGGCCCGGTTTGAGCAGCTCGAAAAGGATCTGGTCGATCCCGAGGTGCTGTCGAAGCCTGCGCGGATCACGGCGGTCATGCGCGAGCGGGGCTCCCTCGTGAAGCTTGCGACGAAGTATCAGAAGTTCAAGCATATCAACAGCCAGATAGCTGAAACGCAGCAGATGATCGACGGCGACGACGCCGACATGCGGGAATTGGCGGAAGAGGACTTGCCCAAGCTTCGCACGGAGCGCGAGGCGCTGTGGAGCCAATTGCTGGATCTTACGATCGGCGGCGAGGACGCGAACCGGTCGCGGGTGATCATGGAGATTCGAGCCGGCACGGGCGGCGACGAGGCGGCCCTGTTTGCCCGCGATTTGTACGAAATGTACAAGCACTACGCGTTCTCGAAGGGGTGGAAGACCGAGATCATGAGCCACAGCGCGACGGAGCTGGGCGGATTCAAGGAAATCGTGCTGGCGATTGAAGGCGAAGGGACGTACCGCGAACTGCAGTACGAGAGCGGCGGACATCGCGTGCAGCGCGTGCCGGAGACCGAGCAGCAAGGGCGGATCCACACGTCGGCCGCGACAGTGGCCGTGCTGGCCGAGCCGGAAGAAGTCGAGGTCGACATCAAGACCGACGACTATCGGCTGGATACGTTTTGCGCGAGCGGGCCGGGCGGGCAGCACGTGAATAAAACGGCCTCGGCAGTGCGACTGACACATTTCGAGACTGGCATCGTCGTGCAGTGCCAGGACGAGAAAAGCCAGCTCAAGAATAAGAGTAAAGCGCTGCGAGAGCTGGCGGCACGGGTCTACGCGTTCTACAAGCAGAAGGAAGACGCGAAGCGGGCTGCTGAGAGGAAGACGCTGGTCGGCTCGGGCGATCGCAGCGAGCGGATTCGCACCTATAACTTTCCGCAGAACCGGCTGACCGACCATCGCATCGGCTTGACGGTCTACAATCTGGACCAGGTGATCGCTGGGAATCTGAAGCCGGTGACCGATGCGCTGATCGACTATGATCGGCAGCAGCTGCGGGACCAGATGGGCGGACTGGATTAATCGAGCAGGGAGCAAGGAGCGCGGAGCAGGGAGTCAATGGGTCCTCGTTTCTTACTCCCTGCTCCATGCCCCATGCTCCGAGCTTTTTTATGACCACGCCCGACGAGCCTTGGACGATTGGTCGGTTGCTGTCGTGGACGGTCGATTATTTGAAGCGGCATGGGGCGGAGAATCCGCGGTTGGATGCGGAGGTGCTGCTGGCGACGGCGCGGGGCTGCCGGCGGATCGATCTTTACGCAGCATATGGCGAGGAGGCTGACGAAGAGACGCGAACGGCGTTTCGCGAATTGGTTCGCCGCCGGGCGGCCGGCACGCCGGTCGCCTATCTGGTTGGGCATCGCGAGTTCTACGCGCTGGATTTCGAAGTGACGCCGGACGTGCTGATACCGCGGCCGGAGACCGAGCTGGTAGTGGTGGCGTTGCTGGATCATGTCAAGCAGCGGCAGGGCGATGCACAACTTGAAATCGCGGATGTCGGCACGGGGAGCGGCATCCTGGCTGTGTGCGCGGCCAAGTATGTGCCGAAGTCGCGCGTATCGGCGATCGATATTTGTCCGGCGGCGCTGGCGATCGCCCGACGAAACGCCGAGAAGCATGGCGTCGCCGAGCGGATTGCGATGGTTGAGAGCGATTTATTCCACGCCGTGCCGCCCGATGCGCGGTTCGATTGCATCGTGAGCAATCCGCCGTACGTCTCGACCGCCGAGATGGAGCAACTGGCGCCGGATGTGCGCGATCACGAGCCGCGTGTCGCACTCGATGCGGGTGAACTGGGAACCACGGTCATTGCGCCTCTCATCGCACAGTCGGCTGAACGGCTTAACGAGCGAGGCGTGCTGCTCGTTGAAATCAGCCCGATGATTGCCGAGAAAGTGGAGCAGCTTGTTCGGGAAAACCCGGCATTGGAACTGCTGCCGACGCTGCGCGACCTCGCCGGTCATCCGCGCGTGGTGCAAGCGGTACGTCACACGCCACCGCGGTAGACCGATTGGGCGAGCGGATTGCGCTTGGAAGTGAGCGGACCGGGAGTGGTGTCATCTTTGAGGCAGGCGACCATCATGTGCAGTTTGGCGTCCAGATCGTCGGCGTAGTGGACGATGAGGGCCTCGGGGGTCATCGGCGGCTTCGGAGCGCCCCATTCGGGGAGTCGTTGGTGAGAAACGATCACGTGCTCGAGGCGGAGGAGCGTCTCAGCGTCGATTTTTCGGCCGGCGGCCGCTTCGCGGACGATGTCGCGGCCTTGCAGGACGTGGCCAATGAGCGAGCCGGCGGCCGAGTATTCCGCGCCGGCCGGCGTGACCGTTAGCTCCCGCAGTTTGCCGATATCGTGCAGCACGGCGCCTGCGATTGTCACATCCTTGTTGATCGGCGGCTCGAGGTCGTTGTAAAGCTCGGTGTATTTATCCGCCAGTTGGCAGCAAGTGCGGGCGACATTGAGCACGTGCTCGAGGTAGCCGCTGACGAAGGCGTGGTGATTGCGGCGGGCGGCGGGGAGCGTGAGCAAGGTTTCGCGGTGTTGTTCGAGGATGTCGGTCACCAGCTCGCGCAGCGCGGCGTCGGCGATCTGGCCTTCGACGATGTTCATCAATTCGGCAAACATCTCGATCGGGTCGAACCGCGACGTGGGTTGGCACATGAGCGGGTCGAAGCCTTCTTTGCGGTCGGCGTCTTCGACCGGGCGGATTTTCTTGATTTCCAGTTGCGCGCCGTAATTCGATTGCCGCAGCACGGCCCGCATTTTGTAGAACTGGCCCGGGGTCCACTCATTGCGGCACTGCACGGCGAGCGGCGAGTCGGACCAGATCGGGAAATTCACTTCGCGCTGAGCATCGCGAAAGGAAACTCGGTGATAGGGCTTGCCGTCTCGCGTCGTGAGCTCCTGTTTTTCGGTGAGCAGGGCGAAGAAATCGGCTTCCTGGTCGTTGGTCAATTCGCAGAGCGGTACCGGGCGCACGGGCATGGGCGCGTCTTCCGTGAATAGGGTTGGTGCGGTTCGACGAGGCATGTGCGCATTGTATCGTCGGGGGAATGCGTGCGGAAGAAGGCCGGGCGCTGAGCCGCCCTTCGACAAGCTCAGGACCTGACGGCCCTTCGACAAGCTCAGGACCTGACGGCATATGGCTAGACGGGCGTGCGTTCGGCGACGAGGCCGTCCATCATCGATTGCAGTTGGCGGCGAGTTTCAAGCATGATTGGATCGCCTGTGCCATTGCCGCGCTCACGCTGCGTGCCGACCGCGATCGCTTCGCCGACCTCGATCGTGGCGTGGAACGGCTCGTGGACGCGGATGGCGTCGGTAAAGTCTTCCTCGAACCGCTCGACGGTCTCGACGAGCCGCTCGGGCAGATTCCTTTCGCGCATGATGTAATTGCGCGGGTAGTGCGACATCTGCTGGGCGTAGTAGCAGGCCGCCAGGTGCCGCCAGCGGCGTTCGCGCTCTTCCTGGGTGACGCGACGGGCGACGAGGTCGGGCAGGATGGCGGTGCGAATGCGTTTGACGCGGGCGATGACGCTGCCCGACGTGTCTTTAACCTGCCAGTCCGTCTCCATCTTGGTCAGCACGTCCTGGACCAGCTTCTCGGCTCGCTCGTACGGGTTTCCCTCGCGCGGCGCGCCCAAGTATTCAATTTCCTTGAGCGACAGCAGGGCCTCGCCGATCTTGTCGATCCGATCGACCAGCGACACATGGTGGCGCGGCTGCCAGGAGAAACGTTGCTCCAGCTCGTCGAGCACTGGCTGCAGCGTTTTGTTGAGGTCGCCCTCGAACGCGTAGCGAATGGCCACGGGATGGATGACGACCTCTCCGGGTTTGTTTTCCTTTTTCAGCCGCTTGGCGGCCTGGCGGGCGATGAACGACGGGCCGTCCATCAATTCTTCGATGAGGTCATTGTGCCGTGTGATCGCGCCTTCGGGGAACATCACCAGCGGCCGCTTGCGATCGACGAGGATGTTGATGGCGGTGTCGATCGCTTGCCGGTCGTTGCCCTCGCGGAAGACGCTGAACGCACCCATGCGGCGGGACATGAAGGTTTGGACCCAGCTCTGTTTGAACACGTGCCAACTGGCCATCGCGAACAGATGGCAATCGGCCTCCCAGGCCAGGATGCCGAGCACCATTGGGTCGGACATGCGGCAGTGATTCGGGGCGAGCATGATGCTGTTGCCGGCGGCGAGCGACGTGCGAAGCCGCTCGACGTGACGGCAGTCGACGGAGTGGATGCCGTAGGCCTTGCGCAGGTAGCGGCGTAAGTAGGGGCGGAGGATGATCGGCCACACCGTGGAGTACACGGGTGGAACGAAGACGTACGGCTCGTCGATGACGACCTTTTGCATGAGCGGTTGCTGGTGGTATTACTGGTCACTGAAGCGACCAGTCCATCGTGCTGCGGCATTTCAGTTTGCGTAACCGGCATACTCGGCACGCGGCGATAGGATACCGGGTCGGCGCGGGGTCTGCACAGGGCAAAAGGTCGATAAGAGGGATGAGGGCACAGGATTGAGGGTTGAGGGATCGGCAAAGTCGCATGGCTGGCAAACGTAAAGAGATCAAGCCGCGACGTGTGGCGGCGGCCGAGAATGCGGCCCGCTGGCGGGAGGCGTTCGTTCGCTACTTGAGGAGCGAATGTCACTTGGCGGAGAACACGGTTCAGGCCTACGAGCGCGACCTCGATCGGTTCATTGGCTGGCTGGGCGGGCGACGGATCGAAGGACTTGGAATCTCTGAGCTGGCTGGCTACCCTGCGTGGCTCACTGACCAGGAATTGGCGCCGGCGTCGATCAGCCGGCACGTCGTATCGCTGAAAGTGTTCTTCAAGTATCTGCAACTCGAAGGCGCGCTGAACGAAAACCAGGCGGAGCTGTTGGGCACTCAGAAGTTGTGGCAGCGGGTGCCGACCGTGTTGAATGTGGCGGAGATCGACGCACTCCTGGCGGCGCCGCGACCGCCTCAGCCCTGGTGGCGGCGCGATCGGGCGCTCTTGGAAATGCTCTATGCGACCGGCTGCCGGGTTTCGGAATTGTCGCTCATGCGACCGCGCGACGTGCACCTCGCTGAGCGGCATTGTCTGTGCCACGGCAAAGGCGACAAGCAGCGGGTCATCCCGCTCGGCGGCCGGGCCGTCGCGGCGGTCGAGGCGTACCTGCAGCATGAACGACCGAAGCTGGCCGAGCGACAGGAGCCGCAGTCGGCGTTTCTGCTGCTCTCGTCGCGCGGTGGCCGATTGCGGCGGGAGCGAATCTGGGAATTGATCAAGCGGTACGCGAAGCAGATTGGGTGCGCGCCGGAGCTAAGTCCCCATTCGTTGCGTCACAGCTTCGCGACGCACCTTCTGGCGGGCGGGGCCGATTTGCGGCAGGTGCAGGAGATGCTCGGCCACGCCAGCATCGCCACGACGCAAATCTACACCCACGTCGACCACTCGCGGCTCAAGAAGGTCCACGACGCGTTTCATCCGCGGGCTTAGCGGCCGGGCGCTTGTGGTCGCGCACCATCGCCGAGAGTCTTGTCCGCACGCCGGCATACTTTGGATCGTCGGCCAGATTGTGCATCTCGTGCGGATCGGTCTGCTCGTCGAACAGCAGCGCTCCGCCTCGCGGGCCTTCGTACTCAGAGTATCGCCACTGTTGGTAGCGGACGCTTGTGCCGGTCGCCGTCTGACCGTCCTCGCTCCAAATCGTAAAAGCGGGCCGGTCCCAATCGGCATCTGGATTCGTCAACAGCGGTACGAGGCTGCGGCCTTCGAGGCCAGCGGGTTGCGCGAGGCCGCACAATTCCACCAAAGTGGGATAGATGTCGATCGATTGGACGATCCGGGGTGAAGCCTTTCCGTTTCCCGCGGCGCCCGGAACGTCGATGATCAATGGAACGCGGGCGCCCTGCTCGTAGAGCGAGCCGGCCTTCGACCACTTGCCCTTTTCGCCCAGTTGGTAGCCATGATCGCCCCAGAAGACGATGATCGTCTTCTCGCGAAGTCCGAGCCGGTCGAGCTCGGCCAGGACCCGGCCGACGTTGTCGTCCATCCACGAAACGGATGCCAGGTAGGCGCGGATCATCTCTTTGGCCAACTGGGGCGTGGCGTCGCGGCCGATGAACAGATCGGCGTTTCGCGGCCGGATCGAAGCGCGGGGGAAGCCGTCCGGTACGGTCGGTCGCGGGGCAAAATCGGGTGGGAGTTGAATGTCGTCGAGGTCGTACAGATCGTAGAACCGCTGCGGCGCTTCCGGCGGGCTGTGTGGTTTGGAAAAGCCGCAAGCCAGAAAGAACGGCTGATCGCGATGCTGCTGCATGAGTTCAATCGCGCGATCGGCGGTCCGCGCGTCGCCACGCCCTTGGCCGTCGCCGCGGGTGACGAGCCAGCGGTCGCTGCGTTCCGCGTTAGTCAATTGGCCGCGTCTCGGGCGCTGTGTTTCCTCCTGTTGCATGGCCACAAACGAGGCTGGCGTGCGGCGGTCCAGGCTGGCTGCCGGATCGCGGACGTCGAATGTCCGCTGCTCGCCGCCTTCGGACCAGGCGTCGGTGTCGTCGAGTCCGCCGTGGAAGATTTTGCCCGCCCGCAGCGTGGTGTAATCGTTCTGCTGGAAGTATTTCGGCAGGCTGACATAATCGGGATGGGCGTGTCCGAACCAGGTGCGATTGCCGAGGACGCCGGTCGTGAGCGGGTAGCGGCCGTTGAGCATCGACGAGCGCGACGGATTGCAGAGCGCGAACTGACAATAGGCGCGGTCGAATCGCACGCCGCTCGCGGCCAGCGCATCGATATTGGGCGTCTGCGCGAGTTTGCTGCCGTAACAGCCAAGCTCCGTTCGCAAGTCGTCCGAAATGATCAACAGGACATTGTATTTTGGCTCGAACTCAGCGGACGAGATCTGGCCCGCCAACACAACGGCCGCGAAGGCCGCGATCAGTACTCTAGTTCGAAACATTGCCCAACCTCCGTACGGTGCGCATGAGACCGGGAATTCCATAGTCTAGCGAGCATTTCGCTTCACCAACTTTTTTTCTTTTTCTGGTGAGGCGTTATTCGATCGACTTCGCCTCACCTCGTCGTGGTAAGTCGTTGGCTGGTGCGAGGTTGGTGAGTGGTGGTGAGGCGATATTCTCCGGATTTCGCCTCGGGGGTGGGACAATATCCTGCCCGAGTGAGGCATTATTCGCCACGGTGCCTGGTCGTCCACAGTGTTTGGTCCTCCGGGGGTGGAGTCGTTCGTCGCATCATTTTTGGGCGGCGCGAATTTTGAATTTTGAACGTCGGCGAATTGCCAGGCGATTTGGCGGCGAACGTCCATCCGCAGGCCGAGTGCGCAGACGGCGGCCTGCTTGCCTTGATCGAGTGCTGTGGGTCGTCTGCCGGCGGGCATAGCAGTTCCTCAGTCCTGTGTATACGTATGTACATTAGCATGGTTTCAGTCTAGCAGAAGTGGTGGCCAATTTCAGCAACAATTTTCGGCCACCTGGCGAAAGTGAGAAGTAAGAAGGAAGATGTGAGAAGTAAGAAGTCGGAGGACGGAGGTCAAAGGTCAGAGGCTCGAAACAAAGTAGGAAGGAGAAGATGCCCACTGTCGCGCGCGATTACGCGCGGTCGGAATTTGTTTGCAAATGGGCCACGGAGTGTGCTAGGGTCGGAGTGGAACTCGGACGGGCGGCGAGGAGCGGGGAGCGGGGAGCAGGGAGCAGGGAGTACGTTGTGGGCAAAAGTCGGTGCCGCAGCGCCCACACAACTCAGGACCGTTCGTCCTGGGCGCGCAAGGGCCCCTAGGGCTCAATTCAGAGACGAAGGAAACGACTCGAACGGCACAGCCGGCGGAGGCGGCATCCTATCCCGCCAATGCGTCAAGCGGGCTCCGCACGCCGCACGCGCCGCGTTGGAGCACATGGGTGTAGATCATCGTGGTCGATACGTCCTTGTGGCCTAAGAGCTCCTGTACGGTCCGGATATCCGCGCCGGACTCCAGCAGGTGGGTGGCGAAGGAGTGACGCAGGGTGTGGCACGTCACCCGTTTTCGCAATCGAGCATTTCGCGCAGCACGGCATACGGCTGATCCAATGGCGTTCTCGTGCAAATGGTGACGGCCCGGTCGACCGGTGCGCGGACAGCGGGAGATTCGTTCCGACGCGAACACGAATTGCCAGCCAAACTCATACGCCGAGCGAGGTGACTTACGCTCGAACGCATGCGGCAAATCGACTCTCCCCAACCCTTGCGCCAAGTCCTGCTGGTGAACCCTAGACCGCCATTGGATCTGACGCTTAAGCGCCCGACGAAGCTTCTCCGGCAGTGGAACCGCACGGTCCTTGTCGCCCTTCGCTTCGCGAATGATTAGCTGGCCACGCTCAAAGTCGACATCTTTTACTCTCAGCCGACAACACTCCATCAAGCGCATTCCTGACCCGTACATGATCCCCGCCATCACGCGATAAACACCATGCGCTCCTCCGACCGCATCGATCAGTCGCCGAACTTCCTGTTGGGACAGAACGACCGGTAGTCGCTTCGGTCGTTTGGCCCGCACCGCATCCAGCATGGGCAGCTCGATCTTGAGTACATGCTTGTAAAGGAACAGGAGAGCCGAAAGCGCTTGTGTCTGCGTACTGGCGGCTACGCTCCGGTCCGTGGCCAACCAAGTCAAAAAGCACTCTACTTCCTGACCACCCAACTCCAGCGGATGCCGCTTTTCGTGAAACAAGATGAACCGCCTTATCCACCCGACGTATGCTTGCTCGGTCCGGTACGAGTAGTGCTTTGTTCGCAGGACGTCCCGGACCTGGTCTAAGAGCTTGCGAGGCGGGCGCGGAGCAATTGTTGCACCGCGCGGCGCGGGCCGATAGACTTCAGACATGGTAAGTCTCCGTGAGGCCTGAGTTGGCAAGTGAACGCATGTATACATATTGCGGTCAGCTTGTCAAGAGGCATATCCACGCTTTTTGTGGATAAGCAGGCCGTACTGGGACTTATCTACATTTTTTGTGTCGAATAACAAGTTTGGCATCATCAGCGCGTATGGACAAAGAGCGACAAATTCGGTTCCTCTATCCGCCTTTGTTCTTGCTGGCCTCGTTGGCTTGGGGTCTCTACCTCGACCCGTCCAAGACACTCAGCGACATTCTGCCGGTCACCGGAGCGACGATGGGCGCTGACAAACTCATCGGCGTTATCGCAGCGGGCGGGACGTTGGTCCTTGTGTTTGGCTTTCTCATTGGCGCCATTTCTGTTTCGCTACTGAGGTTGGCATTTTGTCTTTTCGGTCGTGAGTATGAGGTAGTCGTCTCCGACGCTTGTCTCGACCGCATTTGGGCCAAGCTGCGCACGACTCAATCCAAGGACACGAAGCAGGCGCTTTATGCTGGCGTGACTTTCGACCACGAGCTGTTGTCCAAGGGAGTCCATGACTGGCTGACCCGGCGTTGGCACGCCTTCAACATCTCAGCGCACTCATGCGTCGCCCTTCTGCTTGCTCATGGGCTTGGCTGGCCGCTCGGCATTCAGCAGCAGGCCGCGTGGCTGTGTTCCACCGGTGTTGCCGTCTTTTTCTTGGTCGCCAATGCTGTTGTGGCTTGGCGCGAGACGATGGGTATGATTGAGTTTCAGTCGTATCGCTCCCTCGACAAGCCGAAGCGTGTTGACAAAGCGAAAACTGGAGACGGTGGAGATGAGACAAACCAAACAGCATAAGATGATGCCTAACCATGCGCTGCAGCGAACCCGGCCATCGCGCTCCGGTTGCAATCTACGCCTCTCGCGGGCCGGGTCAATGAGCTTGGGTCGTTCGGCCGCAACATTCCTTGAAGGAAGGCACCAAATGAACCGCACGATCGCAAATATTCTTGCGGTGATTCTGCTCGCGGCAAGCGCGAGCCGAGCCCACGCCCAAATCAAGATTGACAAGAAGCCTGCGCCTGCGGTCGGCCCGGATGAGGTCGTAGTCTACACGTGGACATCTTCGTGGGGCCTGCGAGATGATCCGCCCAACGAGTACCCGTTGGGCATCACGACTCACAAAACCGAGGCCGAAGCTGTGGCTGCAGCGAAGGCGCACATCGCTCGGACAGCGGGAAACAGAGATTTCGCCGTCACCCATTACCTCATCGAAGGTGAGCCGTCGCTTCGAAACAAGATGGTCGTTCGAGCGCACGCGGCAAAGGAATTGTTGGATCGGGTCAAGGAGGCGAAGAAGGCCGTTGATGACGCCAAAAAAGTGGCAAAAGGTGACGAGCCACTGTTCAAGGCGGCGGAACGCAAACTCGGCGACACCGTCAAGGAATACAAGGATATGGTCGCCAAGTCTTACCAGCAGGCAGTCGACGTGAAGAAAACACTGACGGGCGGAGTTGCTTCGCTGACCGACGCCAAATTCCGCCAGGTGAACGGCCTCATCGACCAGTACAACCGCGAGATAAAGGATTTTCAGTCGGTGATGGGCAAAGACGGCAACCTCGGATTTAGCCCAATGACGCGCGTTGAACCACCCAAGGCGGAGGCTGAACCGCCCAAGTCAGACAAACTTGAAATTGCTGGGAAATGGAGCACCGGGACTAACGAATGGGACTTCGGGGCGGATGGCACTTTTCGGATCACTGGCACCCGAAACCGCGGGCAGTGGAAGCGAACCGCTGACGGTGTCGCCATCCGGTATGCCGGTGCCTCGGTTTGGATTAACTTGACTTTCATGGGCGAAACACTAGTCGATCGACAGGGATTCATCGGCAAGGCCCAATTGAAGAAAGTCAGTCGCTAGGATCGTCGTGAACAACAGCTTCGCGCGAATCAGCGGGCCGAACAAGCCGTTGCACCTGACGGGGCGGCCCATTCGGTTTCCCAGTGTGGAAGGTCCACAGGCCCGCCCCGCAGGTGAACTTGATCGTTAGGGCGTAAGGTGGGCGTGTCCTTTGTGAATTCACCTCACACGGCTTCGCCGCACTCAGAGAAGAAGAAGGGGGCGGGGGGCAGGGAGCGAGGAGCAGATCGGAGGGACTTAGCGGGCCGATGTCGAAACCGTCGACGTAGAAATCACCGACGGGAAACTCACCATCACGTTCACTCCCCAGGTCGAAGAGCCGGAGACGAGCGGCATCGAGATCATTTCTGCGAAAGAGTGAGTGGCCGGGCGATTGACGGACTGGAGGCACGAAGGCAGAATCCCCCCTCCCCGTTGCTTCGCGATGGACTACCGCGGTCAGCCTCTTTTCCACGCCACGGCTCGGCGACTGTTCTTGCTCCCAGTCCCCGTCGAAGGGGAGGGAGCCGGGGGCAGAGAGCAGAGGGCAGAAAGTGGGGAGTGGGGAGTGGGGGCTGTTTGCTACTGCTTGGGCGGCGTGAACTTGATGCGTTCGATGAGCTTGTGGCGCTCGCCGCCTTCGATGTAGCCGGTGATGGCCGTGATGGCCCGCATGACGTAGTCGTAGCGCAGGTCGTAGTCGCAATCGATTTCGATTTCCTGGTCGCTGGCGGTGCCGGGTCCGCCGGCGTCGTTCACCAGGGTGCGGATGTATTGGTGAAGCCTGGCGAAGGCGTCGGGGCCGTGGCCGAAGGAGCGGCCGGCCAGTTGCAGGTCGGCGAGTTGGCCGCCGGGGCCGGCCGAAATCTTGAGCGTTAACGGCAGCGTTTCGCTGGGCACGACGGCTCGGGCGGCCGCGGCCGTGGGCATGTGGATGTTGAAGTCGCCCTCCGGCAGGATGATCTTGAACGTGAACAGGAAGAAAATATTGAGCTGGAAGACGATGTCGATCATCGGCGTCATCTGTAGCTCAATTTTATCGATGTTTTCGGCGTGGCGGATTTTCATGGCGGGCCACTCTTATGTCACGGCACAATTATTTCACCACGGAGGCACGAAGGACACGAAGAAGAGCGAATCAAGACAAGGAGACAAGGAGAGGGGGAGACAAGGAGAAAGATGCTGCGAGCGGTTCTCCTTGTCTCCTTGTCTCCTTGTCTCCCCCCTCTCCTTGTCCATAACCTCTCCGTGCTCTCCGTGTCTCCGTGGTGAAACTAGTTCTGTTCAATCAGTGTCGAGCGGTCGCTGGCTTTGCCGCGGAGGGCGAAATTGTCGAACTCGGCTTTTTGAGCCATCTGGATGACTTCCTGGACTTTACCTGTCTTGGCATTCTTGTCGGCCCGGATGACGACGGTGACGTCACTGGTTTTTTTGGTCGGATGATGGCGGATGATTTCGGCTTCACGTCGCAGGGCCGATTGCAGGCCGTCGATTGTCAGCTCGTCGCCACCGAACAGCACGGTGTTGGCGCCCGTCAGTTGAATCGTCAGCGGAAACTCGTAGGGAGCGTCGGCCGGCTTGGCCAACTCGCTGGATGGCAGGTTGATCCGCTGGTCCTGGTCGACCTCGGAAAAGTTGAGCACGAACATGAAGAACGCGATCAATTGGAACGTGACGTCGATCATCGGCGTCATGTCCATTTCGGCGGTAATCGTTTTGTGGGGTTTGACGAGCCGCATGAAGTAGTTGCCGATTGAGGAGAGTGTGGCACGTCCCTGAGCTTCTGGCGAAGGGCGTGGTATTCGCGGGGCAGGCACGCCACGCCCATCGCCGGGGGCTCTGGGCGTGCCACCCGATGTTGTCCTTACTGCTGCGGCTTCTGAGGGCCGACGTTCTGGAAGCGACTCATGAGGTTTTCGCTGACGATGCCCACCTCGAGCACCATGCGAGCGAACCGGTTGCGGAGGATGTTGAATGCGGCAATCGCCGGGATCGCCAGCCACAGCCCGACCAGGGTCGTGACGAGCGCCATGGCTATGCCGCCGGCAAGTTCTGACGGTTTGGGAGAGACTGGGGAATGGGCAATGGTCTCGAATGCCTGGACCATGCCGTCGACGGTACCCAACAGGCCGAACATCGGGCTGATCGTGCCGATGAGGGCCAGGTAACTGAGCCGATGCTCGAGCCGCATGTTTTCCTCTTCGCCGACTTCCTGCATGGCCTCGATCGCCTGCGGGTAACCGACAGAGAGCCTGGCCAGACCGGCGGACAGCACTTTGCCCAAAAACGAATCGTCATTCCTTGCCAGCTCATACGCCTCTTGATATTTCTTGGCATTCAAGTGGGCCTCGAATCCGTCGATGAGATGCTGGGGCAGGATCGAGTCCCGGCGGGCCATGAGGACGTTCATGACAAACACGGCCACGAGAGCGAACGATAGACTCAAAAAAATGACGCTGTACAACAGTCCCAGCGAGCCGTACAGCCAACCCAGGTAGCTCTGCCGCGGCGGAGGCGATGCGGCGGCGTCCGCTGGGGCGGCGGCAGGCGGTGGCGCGACGATGTCTTCCGCCTCGACTTTCAGGGTGTTCTCATCCGGAATCGTGGTGTTGTCTTGCGCTAGTCCCGACCGGGTGTCGAGCGCAGCCACAATTGCCAGCGGCGCTACGACGAGCGCGGTCCGCACGACGATGCTTCCCAGCGACCGCGCCAATTCCAAGGTTTTCCGCATGAGGGGCTCCCTATTGAGGCCGGATGCTATCGGATGGCGTCCGGCCGTGCTTGAAATATTGGTGTCAGTTTAGCGGTCATTGGCCAATGGCGTAAAGCGGAGGATTCCCTCTCGCGGAGCGAGAGGAGTACACTGCTACGGCTTCGCCCATTTGCTATTGCTGTAGCGGTCCTTGAGGGTTTGCCGCGCTTCGCGTGCGCGTTGTTCTTGTCCAACGGCCTGCCACAGCGGCGCGAGGTGGGCCAGGGCCTCGGCGTGTGCGTCGGGCACGGAAGCGTACACGATGTCGACGTGCAGGAACGCGAGCAAGGCGTCCTTCTTCTGGCCGCCCTTTTCGTAGCATTTGCCCAGCGCATTGTAGGCCCGCGCGTGGATTTCTTTCTCCTCCGGGTCGGCGTCCTGGATCACCTTGTCAATCGCGCCGACGGCCTGGTCGACGCTGCCGGCTTCGGCGAGGCTGATCGCCTTGCCGAGCGTGGCCGAAAGTTTCTGGTTCTGGGCGTCGGGCGAGTCGGTGGCCATGGCCAAGGCGGAATCGAATTCTCGAATCGCTTCGTCGTGTTTGCCCTGGGCCTGAAGCGAGCGGCCGGCGGCGACGGCGGCCCGCATCTTGTAATCGGGCCAAGGGGCCTTGGCCAATTCGGCGTATTGCTTTTGGGCGTTGTCGTACTTCTCGGCGGCCATTAAGAGGTCGCCCATAGCCTCGACGGCGGCAAGGTAGTGGAAGTTCTTCGGATACGCGCGGACAAACGCATTGAGCTGACGGCCGGCATCGGCGATTTCACCGCTGCCACCCAGGGCGAGCCGGCCGGCGCAAAGTGCCCTATAGAATTCGACGTCCTGCTTGATGTAGTCGCGTTTGACGGTGTTGACATCGATCTTGTTGAGGGCGGTCAGGGCATTGGCGTAGGCGCCATTGGCCGCGTTGAGCCGGGCCTGCGACAGCTCCGACGGCTCGTCGGCAAATTGAATGCTCTTGATTTCGTTGACGGCGATCGCGCGATTTCC